>CAYGWT010000033.1:0-2418 GCA_964353625.1 uncultured Candidatus Bathyarchaeia archaeon
AGCAGGTATGCACCTCGTTTGGAGTTGATCCTGCTACGGTCGCCTTGATGTACGGTGGCATCATACTTGACGAGTCCAGCACAGTCAGCAGAGCCGGGATTCCCGAGAATGCCCAACTTGCGCTGATGCCATACAATATCATCGGTGGCAACGGAAGGTGAACCTTCCGCTTCTCTACAAAGAGAAGAACTTCACAAACCACCAATTCCCGACAGTAATGGCTCTCAATGATCCGCCTACGGCATACGAGGGTATGCTCAGGTGCGAGAAGGGAGAAGTGAAGACTCTCGCCGAGAAGAAGATCTGGCCCTTCACCGAGTATGCTGACTGGAACAGGTTCAGGCTAGAACTTCCCGACGAGTACCCCGTGAAGCCTCCAAAGGCGATGTGGCTCTCCGACATCTCCCACCCAAACATAGTCCCCAAGGTCATGAATGCTGTCTGCGTCTCGATCATCGGCGAGAACTGGCGCCCCGACCTGAAACTTGTCTCCGTTGTGAACGCTCTTTACTACCTTTTGTCTGATCCAAATCCAGACAACGTATTCGACCACCCCAATTGCCTGAAGGCCGCAAGCGTCTGTAGATCATACGGATTTCCAAAGATGACAAAGCGAAAGATTGCGACACAGCAGGGTGATGTTGTTCGATTCAGCATCGTCCCTGTACCTCAAACGCGGCCAAGAGAGCCTGTACCGACGGGAGATGTGATACGATTTCGAATCCTTGACAGGGAGCGAAAGGAACACTAGTTGAAAGTAAAGCTCTCGATGCCGTCCGTTCGAGACATAGAACTTGACGTTCCCTTAACAGCAACAATCGACTACGTTAGGAAAAAGGCATGCAAGAAGCTGGGAATCGAGTCTGACCTAACAAGCATCCTATGTGATGGTACTCGGATCGATGGGAAACGAAGCATCGGCAGCCTCCATCTCAAGAAGAAGCTCTTGATAGTCGACTATCTCTGGGCTCGTCATCTAATTCTCTGGGGATCGGATGGGCAGAAACGACTCAGAGGAGCAACTGTACTTGTCGCTGGCGCCGGGGCGATTGGTAACGAGGTTGCAAAGAACCTCGCGATGCTTGGTGTCAAGCGCCTACTGATTATCGATAATGACACTGTCGAACTTTCGAACACGAGCCGAATGATCTTCTTTGATCGCAAGAGCCTAGGATTAAACAAGGCGGAAATGCTCGCCCGAGGAATCACACACAAGTTTCCCTACGTCGAAGCAATAGCATGGACCGGTGCACTTGAAGACCTCCCACTCGAACACCTGCTCAGCGCCGACGTGATCGTGTGCGGTCTGGACAACGTACTCTCTAGGATATACCTATCACAGGTTTCCAGAAGGTACTCCATACCAATGATAGATGGAGGCATCGTCGGATATCGCGGACGTGTCCAAGTCTACGTGCCCCCAGACACACCGTGCCCGCTTTGCACGTACCCATCCGCAGAGTATGGTCGCATCGCAGGACTGAGGAACCCCTGCGATGGGCCAGCTGAAGAAACCAAGGTCCCATCTCTTCCGACGACAATCTCATTGGTTTCGTCGATCCAATGCCAAGAGGCAACCAAACTAATCGTTGGCTACCAAAGCTACTTGAAGAATGGAATCTGGCCGAAAGAAACCGGAGAACCTCTCAAGGGCGCACTCATGATCGATTTGCAGTACAATCGTTACAGCGTCATGGAGATCAAGCGGAACAAGAGCTGCGTCGTTTGCGGAGAAAACGGGCTGGCCGAGACGCCTGTGTCAGTGCTGATGATCCCGATAGGGGACATTCACGACTCAACCTCCAGACTGCACCAAATTGTTGCCAGCGGAATGAAACTGACAGGACCGAAAATCATGTTGTTCTTGCAACGGCAGAACAAGACAGTGCGAGTTGAGAGGGCGCAGTCGCTTCGGCGGCTACGCATCGGAGCGGGAAGCGTCATGACGGCGGTCGCACAAGATGGACCCGACTTCAAAGAAGCTGTGGTCAGGCTCACAAAGCCACAAACCTAGGAGACATGCGTCGCAGTCGCATGGGAGTACCCATGGGTGATGGCGATCAAACGTAGCAATGGTTATTACATGTCTGAGGCGGTATCAGATTAGGTCTGACCATGCGACAGTGTTCATCCTGTGGAAGTGGAAACTCCGATGACGCAGCATTCTGTAGCATGTGTGGGCTCTCCTTTGCTGGAAGCCAACCGCAGCAGTATATGCAACCCGGAGCGGCAATGAAGCCCGTTCCAGTTGTTAAAACGATCACTCCGTTGGCGCAGGCAGGCCCGCAGCAGTGGCCCATTCCCATGGCTCGGTCGCAGATGACGGTCGGATCCTGCGCTTTTCACCCTGAGCTTCCGGCATCGTACATTTGCATTAGATGCGGCAAGCAGATATGCTTCTCCTGCACGAAAACGTTC
>CAYGWT010000034.1:0-6516 GCA_964353625.1 uncultured Candidatus Bathyarchaeia archaeon
AAATGGAATAAACACAGTTCTCATCGACACAGCTGGAAGAATGCAGACCAAGCGAAACCTACTTGATGAGATGAAGAAGATCGTTCGCATAGCGTCTCCTGATTTCGTAATGCTCGTCGTGGACGCCTTAACCGGAAACGACGCTGTTGAACAGGGACGATCTTTCAGCGAATCTGTGAGAATAGACGGCATTACTCTAACCAAACTTGACGCTGATGCAAGAGGCGGAAGCGCGATTTCGCTTGCGGCAGAGACCGGGAAGCCCGTAATCTTCGCTGGCACGGGACAAGCTTATGAGGACCTGATTTCGTTCGACCCAACCACAATCGTCAACAGGATCATCGGTTGACACGACCCCAGAGACGCGAGACGTACCCATCAATGTCTGTCCTTGTAGTTGCGTCGGAAAAGGATCACGCGGGCCTCAACATAGCGTCATGTCTCGCCCGCGACTATGGTTTTGACAAGGCCATAGAACATTCAGATCCAAGTATCCTTCGCAGAGACGACATCCTCCTTATTCGAACGAAAGAGGAGACCATCCATCTTGATTCAGTAGAGAGGTTTGCAGGCGCAACGTCTGTGATTTTCGCCTCAAGGCACACGAGCGAGAAGGGTGGCCCATGCCTCACCGTCCATTGTCCTGGAAACGTTCTGAACGAGGCGCCGTACGGGGGCCGGCCGAGGAGCCTCGCGCTGGTTGAGCCGAACAGGATGCGAGCAGCGCTGTTGTCGCTGTCCGAGGCCCGCGAAGAGCTTGGCCTATCCTATCTGGTGTCCCTTGAAGCCACACATCATGGGCCCACTGAGCTTCCAGTGCCTTGCATGTTTGTGGAGATCGGTAGCTCTGCCAAACAATGGGAAGACCCAATGGCTGGAAAAGCCGTGGCCCGCGCAATATGGAAAGCCGCGACTTCCCCGACCAAAGCAGCCTCCGCGGTCGGCTTCGGCGGAGGTCACTACTCTTGGAAGCACACTGATGCCGTCGTGAAAGGTGACTTCGCGTTTGGACACATCCTCTCAAAGTACTTTTTCGATAGTTATGACGCAGCTCTCGTTGAACTCGCATTTCGTAGAACCGTGGGCGGCTGTTCTCGCGCAGTCATAGACAAGAAAGGAGTGCGCGGATCCGAGCGAGCAGGCCTGGTGGAATATCTCAAAAGATCAGGCCGCGAAGTGGTAATGATCTGAATGGCTGACGAATGGAAGTTGGATACCTTAAATAAGGCTCCAAAATATTAGGCGGCAACGCGTTTAACAGAAAATGTACAACCATGTGGAGGAGGGAAATTGGCCGCTCGTAACTTCTTGGCGTCTGCGAGAAGGCTACTCCATGTAACCACGCGACCTACTTTGACTGAGCTGTCGCTGATGGTCAAGATCAGTTTTCTTGGAGTCGCCATAGTGGGCGGACTTGGCTTTGTTGTTCGAATACTCTTCCTGTTCATCGGATTGCTTCCGACGGGACCATGAGGTAGTGTTTCTTGTCCGAAAAGATCCAGCAGAAACCGAGCGTCATCTTCGCCATCAGGACAACCAGTGGACAAGAGAGAACCGCGACTGAGTTGATTGCTTCGAAAGCAGGGATCAAGAAGGCTCCGGTATTTTGCATACTTGCGCCTGAAGTGATCAAGGGATACATTTTCATCGAGGCGGCAGGCGCCCATATCGTTGATGATGTGATCTCGGGTGTTCGCCACGCGAGAGCTCGAACTAAGGGAGTGGTCTCTCCACAAGCCATGGAACGATTCATAGTCACAAAGCCTGTCATCGAAGATCTCACTGTTGGTGACTCGGTGGAAGTTGTTGGGGGCCCATTTAGAGGCCTCAGGGCTAGAATCACTCATGTCGACAAGATGAAAGAAGAAGTGACTATCGAATTGCTTGAGGAAGGATTTGCTACGCTTCCGATCACGGTACATGCTGACTACGTGAAGCTGGTTACTCGAGGAGGTGGAGAAGCTGGGAGAAAAGAAACAAATTGAGGCTCTCCTGAGCGGTGGCGAGGCGACTGCTGGTCCACCACTTGGACCGGCTCTCGGGCCGCTTGGAGTTAATGTGCTTCAGATCGTGAACCGAATCAATGAGCTCACGGACGCCTACGCAGGGATGAAGGTTCCGGTCAGAGTAATCGTAGATATTGATACAAAGGATTTCGAGGTTGAGATTGGTACCCCTACCACCTCTGCCCTGATTGTGAAGGAACTCGGCATAGAGAAGGGCTCAGGCAATCCGAAGGCAGAGAAGGTAGGCAACCTGACGGTCGAGCAAGTGGCGAAGATAGCCAAGATGAAACTCCCAGGGAGCTACGCACTATCAGACGGTAACGCCGCGAAGGAAGTGCTCGGATCATGCGTCAGTATGGGTATTACGGTTGACGGGAGAGACCCCAGAGAGGTCCAGAAAGAGATCTCCGAGGGAAAATGGGACAAACTCTTCAAGGCGTAAGGCTCAAACTAGGTGCGCCTGTAACAACTATACAATTGCAAGTGTTCTTGTAATCGCCATCAATTCGGGGCCGCTGGTTAGTGGACCGACAACCGCGCCTTTCGTATTCGCGAGAAGACCAGCCCTAATGTATGGGACTCCACCGTTGATCGTTCCAGGTTCCACCGGCACCTTCAATGCTTTCTCGATGACCGCTCGTTCGTGATCTGTTATTGCGTGATTAGCTAAGACTCCTTTGTTTGTCGCGACGGCTAGCGATCCAACATAGGGAAGACCCCCAATCGTTGCAGTGACAATGTCAACGCTCAAAGTTTCCGCAACCGTCTTTGCGAGAGATTCTGGGGCACCAGGATGTATGACCGCACCATTGTCATTTGCCAGCACGATGTTTCCTAGCGCAGTCCACCGTTCCTGAGCAACCGTAACTCTCATTGCCAGAGTATCTTGGACCGCCTTCAGTTCGTGATCATAGATTGTGTGCGGAAGAACCATTCCATTCGAGTTAGACGTGATCAGAACTCCTAGAAGTGAGCACCCTCCGATATTCGTCACGCAGGCTCTAACGCCTAGATATTGTCGAACCCTGTTGAGTTTCTTCTTCGTTAGGCCCGGCGGAAGGATGGCGGTTGTTTCGTTGGAGTGGCAATACACTCCGATGTTTGGACTTCCATAAACGTCGGCCCGCAGAATCCCCAACTAGGAGATCACCGACGTCAACAAATTAGGTCGCATTTTTGGCTTCCCTGAACTGCCCTAGCAAGAGACCTTCAAGCTGGCTTTTGGGGACTCATGCGGTGGTCGCAGGATATACTATGACCCTGCCTTCCTTGTCCTTGACCAAGCGCACCGTGATCTTTCTGGGCGGTTTCCTGATACCTCTGGCCCAAAGCTCCTCGTTTACCGCGTTGCTGATCTCGACATTCTCAGCCTTCATGTGACGCTTCACGAACGCGCGGAGCACTCTGGAGGCTCGAGGAGTTCGCTTCCCCATTGGCGTTGCCCAGACCTTGCGAAAAGGAATCGTGCATATTCGTTCCTCGACAACCTCTATCTCCTCTCTCTCTTTCTCCTCCTCGGCTTCCTCCTCAGCCTTTCTAGCAGGAACCTCTTCCTCAACCGAGGGTTGCCCCTCATCTGCTTCTTCCTCAGTCTCCTCGACGGTTTCCTTGCTTTCCTCTTGAAGCGTCGTAGAGGGATCTTCTTCTTCAGCGACCACATCTTCCGAATCGGGTTGTGTCTTACTCAACATCTGTTACCTTCTATGCGTCCAGTTTGCTAGCACGCCAGTTCTTCTTCTTCGGGTGACTTCTCACATGGCCTCTTGTCTTTGCAACCACCCACGTCGGAACCGCTCGTCTCATCCGGTGTCGCCTAGAAAGACGTCTCTTCTTGCCCACGGGTTTGTGCGTTGCCATCTTACATTCTCCTGATCATGATTTCCTTTTTCTGGGACTGGAGGCGAACAAGCGCATTCTTAAGTTCTACGTCGGATATAGGCCGCTTAATCTTGCCCGATTGGGCAAGCTGGATCAATTGAAGTTCGACCTGCTCTGCAAATTCGGGCTTGACCATCTTTATGTTCATGAGTCTCTGCCTCGCTTCAGTTGTAAGTATCCTCTTCAAGATTGCTTGTTTCTGAGTCTTAACCTGCTGTTGGGCTTCAGCTTGCCTCTCTTCTTCAGATGCTGCCCTTTGAAGCTCGGTAAGCCTTCGCCTTCGCAGCTGTTCTAGCTCTCCCTCGCCCAGGTCATCCCCACTCATTGTTTCGAGCCCTCTCTGGAGGAGCTCCCCTTCAATATCTCAGCCGAGATCCTGTTGAGTAGACTCAGGCCTTCTCCTGAGAGTTTTCTTCCCTTGGGACCTTCCTTCGCCACCAAGCCGGCTTTCTCCAGCTGTTGAAGCGGCTCTCGGATCGCTGATCCCCCGCTGTCTTTGACGTGTTCTATGCTTGTTCCTTTCCTCTTCCTACCACCGTACTCGACTCGGAGTCTTTGGATTCCAATCGGTCCGTGAATGTAGAGCTTCCTTAGAAGCGAAGCGCATCGAACGTACCACCAGTCTGGGTTCTGCGGTGGGCGTTCCTTGTGTGCACTCGTTTTGGATGTTAGGGCCCACATTGGCGCGGTCACTTCACCGACGTTCTCTTTGAGGTGTTTGGCCAGCCTCTCAACGAGAACATTGGCCTTCACATCATAGGCTGTTGGCAACTGTAGTCTCTCCGGTTCCTGAACCAGTCTTGCACTAGGGGACTTCACCCAAAATATAAGTTGAGCTGAGGTGGGCGGTGACGGCAGATCGGGTCAACTAGGGCACGTTCTGAGGGTCTTCCTCTGCCTGTAGAGGGTAAACGCTCGCCCTCTCACGTCGACAATCTCTGAGGTGGTTCCCTCAGCTATCTTGTCAGCGATCGTAGATACCTCAGCGTTCTCCGGAGAGGTCTTGTGGACCTTGACCTTAACCATCTCGCTTGTATCAAGCTGTCTCTTGATCTGGCTCAATAGCGCATCCGTGACACCGCCTTTTCCAATCCATACGGTAGTCTCCTTCTCTGATGATCGACGTTTCAGTTCCTTCATCTCTTTCTTTTGAGACGTTTCTCCTTCACCGCCGGATAGCGTTTGATTGAGCCGCATTCAAGACAGGTCACGACAACATGAGTGCCGTACTCTGTACGCACACGGACTCTGCAGTTGACGCCTGGAACTAGAGGGCTCTTGCAGTTCCTGCATATGAACTGCTTCCGTTGAGCGCCGAGCCTGACGCCTGAGCGCATTGCTATTCGTTGCGCTATTTCCACGTATCGTTTGGATAGGGATGGGGCGGATTTGACCGTATCCCTCGCGAGCCTTAGGAGAATGCCAATGCGCTCTTCCGCTATATGACGGATGTCACTGTTACTCTTTTGACGTGTCAAAGCTCTATCAATGCTCGCTTGCCTGACTCGTGGCGAGATGAAGTACGTCTAGAGAGCATCTATGATTTGCGTATGTTCGCCTGCCCGCGAAGCGAATATGCGAATGATAAGGCTCATCTCTCCGTTGGGCGTGAACAGTCCTAGATAACAAGCGCAGACTGCTTTGAGGGCAACTACATGTTGAATTTGATCCTTGTAGAGTCGTCGATTGAGAGGATGCCTCCGCGGCTCGTCCGCCATTCCTCGGTTATTGCGCAAGCCCGAAGGAAGAATAGAGAGCCAAGCTCTCTGATTCTCGATCGCAGCTTTCATCATTCCGCAATTAAGGCAGCGGAAACACGGGATCCTTCCGAGAAATTCCTGAAACGAGGAAGGCCCGATATCGTGTTTCACGTCCTTCTGCAAGCATTAGGATCGCCACTGAACCTAGAGGGGTTGCTTCGAACATACATTCACACCATTGATGACAAGGTCATAGAAGTAGATCCACGAATCAGGATTCCTAGGAACTATGATAGGTTCATTGGGCTGCTTGAGCAACTCTACGTCGAGAACAGCGTCCCTCCAGGCGAACAGTCACTTCTGAGACTCCGAGAGTGCACGCTCCCAAGACTCATAGACGAGTTAGGGGCTTCGATCGTGGTGGCATTTAGCACCCTAGGAAAACCTGCAAGCGTGAAGGATGCATGCTCACGAATAGCGGACGAACATGCACCGGCGGTGTTGATTGGCGGTTTTGCCCACTCGCACTTCAATCAATCGACAGTACAACTCGCGAATCATGTACTCTCGATCGATAAAGAGCCGCTTGACGCGTGGGTCGTGGCTGCGAGAATCATCTATGAGTACGAATGTGGAATCAGCCTATCTGAGAAAAGACTCAAGAGCTGACGCATTCGCGCACTTAATAATGGGCCTCACATTAGTCGCGCTTCTGTGGAGAATCTGCTATGTCCGAGGACGCTGAGCTGGAGCGTCTAAAGGTTCGAAGAATGCAGGAGATGCAACGGCGCCTCGATCAAGAGAAGAAGAAACCATCGACTCCGAAGCAGCCGCGTCCTCGTGAAATTCTGAAGACAATCCTCGTCGGGCGCGCCTGGGAGGTATTGGACGCTGCTGCTGCTCAGTATCCCGAACCCACACGTGTGCTTGAG
>CAYGWT010000035.1:0-12883 GCA_964353625.1 uncultured Candidatus Bathyarchaeia archaeon
GAACAAGAGAACGCTCAGTAAACTCCACATAGGCTTCATCCACAACGACGAGTCCGGGATATTTGTTGAGCACTTCCACGATATCGGTCTCAGAGAACTGGTTGCCTGTTGGGTTATTTGGCGAGCAAAGAAACATAATTGATGCTTGGGCTTGGTCGGCCGCGGAGATAAGGCGCGGAACATCGAGTGAGAAGTCCTCTTGGAGAGGAACCTGAATGATCTTGCCTCCAACTAGCTCCGTGCGGAGCCTATACATCGAATAGGTCGGTGAGATGGAAATCGCGGATCCTTGCCTCAATAGTATGGTTGCCGCTAGGTCGATGAGCTGATCTTCGCCATTGGCGAGTACTACGCATTTGGGGTCAATTTGGAGCCATTGTCCGAGCATCTTTCGTAGCTCGATGGTTTCCTCTCGTGGGTAGACTCTGAGATCGCAGCGAGCGGCATCTTCAGCCATTTTTCGGACGAGGCCTACGTCAACAAAGTAGTTTTCGTTGCTGTCAAGGCCTACAAGGCGGCTATCATCTGCCTCGCCGGCTCGAACAAGAGCGTAGCCTTCTGACGTCCGAAGCCTAGAAATGATCTCTTCGAGTCCGCTGTTTTTGCGGTTCAAGTTTTCAGACGCTCCATTACAGCGAGGGCGTGATTCTCTAGGCCCTCGGCTTTCGCGAGGACAATTGCGGGTTTTGCAATGTTGCGAAGGCCCTCTCGACTGCAGCTGACGATCTCCAAGCGCCGCATGAAGTCCCCGACGCAAAGGCCGGAGTATGATCTCGCAAGTCCTCCGGTTGGAAGTATGTGGTTGCTTCCAACTGAATAGTCACTGACGGCGCTCGGTGAGTGGTCTCCCACAAGCAGCAGTCCGCAGTTTTTGATGTCTCCTGAAATTCTTTGGGCTGACCCCATCAACTGGACGTGTTCAGGGGCGAAGGCATTTGCGAACGCCGTTGCCTCGCGTAGATCCTTGGCGACGCAGATGAAGAAGCTACGCTCCAACGCCTTACCCGCCACCTCACGTTCGGTTCCTTCCGCGAGGATTTCCGATAGCGTTGAGATGATGCCTTGAGCGTTTCGCGCGGAATCGGTAACGACCCCACATATGCTCCACGGCGAGTGCTCGGCCTGTGCCACCAGATCTCGGGCGACAAAGTTTCTGTCGAAATTCCCGGAAGCTACGACGAGTAGCTCCGTCGGACCTGCAGGCAGATCTATTGCGACATCTTTGGAGACGATCTCCTTTGCTGCCAATACGTATGGTCCGCCTGGTCCAACTATTTTATCCACCGGTTTGATCGATGCCGTTCCGTACGCCATCGCAGCGATGGCTTGGGCGCCACCCACCTTGTAAACCTCGTCAACACCGCAGAATTGCGCGGCGGCAGCTACGAGAGGGTTAAGCTTTCCATTGGGCAGCGGTGGCGAACAGACCACGGTTCGGGCAACACCTGCTGTTTCTGCCAAGACCGCGCCCATGATAAGCGAGCTTGGGTAGGCGACGCGGCCTCCTGGAACATAGCATCCTACGCTATCGAATGGATGGAATGCTCTGCTAATTCGGACGCCTCTTCGCACCGATGTGAAGCCCCTCATCATTTTCAGGTCCAAGGCTGTTTGACTGCGGAGCTGTTCAGCGGCAAACTCCAATGCCTTAGTCTCCTCAGTTGGAACCCTTGCAGATGCGGCGTGTATCTCGTGTTTCGATGCTACGAATTTGGACGGACGCGTTCCATCGAGCAGCCGCGACCATCTTCGAAGTGCTGTATCTCCGTGCTTTCTTACGTCGAGTACAATCTTTGCGGCGACGCGTGTGACTGATGGGTCCAGCGCTGTCTTCTGGCGCAGGAGTTTTGCGGTCTCACATGCGTTTCTGGATGTGAGATAGACGATCTTAGCCTTGAGGCGGCGCTCCATTGCTCTCCTCTCGGCCGATCTGTTCAAGCGGCAGGATTTGTTGAGGCTCGTGCACTACGAGCCCCTGTGCGAGTTTGCGTAGAGTGGGTAGTAGTTTGAAGAGTTCTGATTTGTCGATTATTGTGTTGATCGAGAACCAGTTGGGATCAGAAAGTGAGCTGATCGTGGGGCGCTTGAGTGCTGGAAGTCGAGAGAGGAGTTCATTCAAGTTCTCTTTTCTCACATTCAAGAATATGTGCAGCTTACCTTCGGCTTCGACAACTCCTTTCATTAGGGTGAGGATGTCGTAGATTTTCTCGCGCTTCCCGCTGTTCTTGAGCGAGTCTCGATTAACGATCAGTACAGTCGTGGAATGTAGGACAGTGTCCAGGATTTTGAGCTTGTTCGCCTGCAGAGTCGTTCCGGTTTCAACAACGTCCAAGATAGCGTCTGCCTCTTCTGGGGGTTTCGCTTCTGTAGCCCCGAATGAGAGATAGACTCTCGCGCCCTCGTTATCGCCCTTGGTCCACCACGGCGTTATCACCAAAGGAGACTTTTCTCCAAACCTCCGACGATAAGACGCCAGAGAACTCAGGTATCTCGCTGCAATGTTGAGATACTCCGTTGAGATTCGGACCGGTCTGCCCGAGTTCCATATTTCTTCTACGTACTCGTCAGCTGATGTTGAGTGCGTTGATTCAGGAGCCGCAAAAACGAGCCTCACCGCGCCGTATCTAAGGTCGAAGAGTGTCTCAACGTCAACGTTTGTCTCTTTGACCCAGTCTTGTCCAGTTATTCCAACGTCGTAGGCTCCCTCATTCACAACGATTGGTATCTCTTGGGGCCGAAGAAGCTTCACCTCTATCTCCTGATCACTCAGGACTGGGCGATAGGTGCGGCTCTTACCGTAGACTCTGTACCACGCCCGCTCCAGAAGATTGAATGTATCCTTCTCAAGGGAGCCTTTTGGAATTGCCAACTTAACTCTTGTAGTCAAATCAAATTCCTCATTAGGAAAGGTCTAACGCCAAAAAGATCTGATATGATCTTGTCAGAAAGTCGTCGCTTGATCAACGAACGGTCTGGCATCCTACGAATGAACGCAATCGCCTGTTGTGAACTGAATCCCTCATTTTGGCCACGACCAGCGGTCTCCAGACTCGCCCTGTTATTTAACCGTTAGTACAGATTTGAGCATCACACGACTTGAGACCACTCGATGTGAACACTACACGCAACTGTGTTGATCCCATGTCCACACAGTGTCTCTTTTCCAGCCGATATCACAATCTGTTGCCTGCTAACGGAGACGATTCAATTGATGCAATGCATCTTCTACCCTAGCAGCATCGTCGTCGTAGGTGTCTCAGAACGACCAGAAAACCTGTCTCGTACCATCATCGCCAACCTGTGCGCATTCGGTTACAAGGGCAAGCTATTCGCGGTAGGACGAAAGGAAGGAAGTGTTCAGGGAATCCCAATTGCTACTTCACTAGATCAGGTTCCAGATGGGCTTGACTTGGCAGTGATCCTTACGCCAGCGGCTACAGTTTCCGGTCTCATGGAGGAGTGCGGTCGAAAAGGCATCAGCCACGTCGTCATCGAATCAGGTGGCTTCAGTGAGTTCTCCGAAGCGGGGCGGAGATTAGAGCAGCAGCTTCTGAAGATTGCTCGTCGACTGGGCATGCGCTTCGTCGGTCCCAACTGCATCAGCGTCATCAATTTTGAAACTGGACTGTATCTACCGTTTGGGTCCATGTCTCCTGTCAATGCACGACTCGGTCCAGCCTCGGTGGTGTCCCAGATCGGTGGAGTCTCTTTGACCTATGTCGATCGGCTTTGCATGGCCGGCGTGGGAGTCAACAAGGCGGTCAGTATCGGCAACAAGACTGATCTGGACGAGTCGGACTACTTGGCCTATTTGCCGCAGGACCCTGGCACTGAGATCATCTGCCTATATCTCGAATCCGTTGGAAACGGACGAAAACTGACAGATCTAGCTCGCTCTTCCACAAAACCGATCATCGTTCACAAATCCAATAGAGGAAAAGCCAGCCAGAGTGTCGCGATCTCTCACACCGCAGCATTGGCAGACGACGATTAGATCGTGAGCGCAGCTCTGCGTCAAGTAGGCATCTTTCGCACAGAAGGCTTCCGCGAGTCAGTGGCAACCGCACAGGGATTGACTCTCCCACCAGTCCGAGGGAACAGCCTAGTCGTCATCTCACGTTCTGGAGGTCACGCCGTAATCGCGGCAGATACGGCCGAGCGACACGGTTTTCCTGCAGTACTTGAATATGCTCAGCGTCAATCGAACTGGTAACTCCGAGGAAACAGAGATCTTTCTATTGGGCCGTCACGCGATGATCTATCTACGCTTGGTCCCTAGGAGATGTCTTCTCGCTAAGCTCGATGTGTTATTCGAAAGGGTGCTAGACTCTGGCGGATAGCCAGGTGTCTATGTCTCCAAGAACGCTTTCTTTGCCAATTTCGTTTAGGCTTTCGTGGTAGAAGCCTTCGTAGACCTTCAAAGTTTTGTCAGACGACTTGATCCTCTTGAAGAACTCGTTCGTTGCGGATGGATCAACTATTCCGTCGGCTCCGCTTTGTATTATCAGGCACGGCTTCGTGATCTTGTCTGCTCCTTGCATAGTTTCACTTTGCACTCTGCGATATTCAGTGAACCATCGTGCTGTAGCGACTTTGTGGACTAGAGGATCTTCTACATACTTTTGCACGACTTCCTGGTCGTGCGAAAGCAGATTCGGATCCAATCCTGTGGTCGTCGTGAAGGTCGGAACAATGCTCGAAAGTGTCCTTCCGAGGAACGTCTTCACAGGTGAGACTTTCATCTTCTCCTTCAACGCTGGAGCGCTCGCGATCAATCCATCGAGTTCACTTGGGTGTTTCTCAGTGTAGTACGAGGCAACGAGTCCTCCTAGGCTGTGTCCCATGAGGAAAACCTTGATCCCGGTGTAGTGATCCTTTGCGATTCGAATCATCTGGCCGACATCGGCGGCATAGTCCTCAAAACTATCGACGTGGCCTCGCTTTCCATCTGATTTTCCATGCCCGCGATAATCAAAAGCCCAAACCGCGAAGCCAAAACGGGCCAAATGTTCCGCAACGTGCGCGTATCGCCCGCTGTGCTCCCCGATCCCGTGAGTTATGATAAGTATCCCCTTGGGTTTTCCGGAAGGCTTCCAAATTTGATAGTATATCTGTGCGGCCCATGTGCCTTCAAAACTACCCTCGTTATGCTGCCAACCTGAGATCGACAATGTACCTTCGCGTTGAATGAGTTGCGCTCCAGCGTATAAGGCAGGACGGGCAACAATTATGCTCGGTAAACATGCCTGTTAACAGGGATTTCTCGAAACTCGCAGAAACAGAGTACGATGTCGCCATCATCGGAGGAGGAATGATCGGAACCGGCGTCGCCAGGGACGCAGCTATGCGAGGTCTGAAGACTATTCTGTTTGAGAAAGAGGACTTCTGCTACGGTACAAGTGGCCGTTCGAGCAGAATGATCCACGGCGGTCTGCGATACCTTGCAAACTATGATCTCGGCCTTGTGAGGGAGGGACTCAGGGAGAGGGAGATCCTCCTGAGGCTTGCATCGCATCTTGTTTATCCTCTGAAGTTCCTCATCCCGCTCTACGGTGGTTTCCTTAACAAGATGAAGCTGAAGATCGGCATGGTTCTGTACGACCTTCTCTCCTACGACAAATCGCTTCCAAGCCACAAGTTCTTCAGCAAATCGAAAGTGATAGAATCGGAACCTGCACTCGCTGAGAATGGGCTCAGAGGCGCATATGTTTACTACGATTCGCAGATTGCGCTGACGGAACGTCTGTGCATAGAAAACGTCGTCTCTGCACAGAACCATGGAGCCCTGCTGCTTAATCATGCGAAAATTGTGGGGTTAGTGAAGGAGAGCGACGTGGTTTCTGGTGTGAAGGTCGAGGATGTGCTTTCGGGCAAGACAGCACAATTCCAGGCGAGACTTGTCGTAAACGTAGGAGGGCCATGGCTTGATGAGATTCTACGCGAAGTTGGAAAAGAGAAACAGTTGCTAGCTCGAACAATCAAGGGCATTCATCTCGTGACTCCGAAAGTGACGAAAGATGCGGTGGCTCTCTTCGCATCGATGGGCGAGCATACTTCGTGATGCCGTGGCTCGATTTCGAACTCATCGGAACAACTGACACAGACTACGAGAAAGATATGGACGCGGTCAAGGCCGAGGCAGAGGACGTTACTTATCTAAGAACCGAAGTCGAGAAAGCTTTTCCAAAAGCGAAATTTGATCGTATTTTCTACACGATCGCAGGTGTACGATCGCTACTGCACGTTGAAGGGGTCAAGGAGTCATCCATCACTCGGCGCCACATAATTTACGATCACGAAGAGAAAGAAGGGCTGAAAGGGATAGTCTCAGTCATCGGTGGTAAACTTACAGCATATCGCGGCATTGCTGAGGACATTACTGATGTGGTGTGCAAGAAACTAGGATCAAATGCGAAATGCATGACAGCAAGGGAGAAACTGCCGGGTGCGAATCCGGCTGAGCTTGAGAGAGTACGACGGAAAGCGGACTCGTTCGCAAAAGATTACGGAATCAGCGTGGAGACGCTTGACCGCCTTGTATCCCTCTACGGCTCTCGTTATGTCGAAGTGCTTGATTGTATGCAGAAGGACAAACGACTCAAGGAACGAATATGCAGAACACAACCTGATATCATGGCTGAAGTTGTTCACGCAATCGAGAAGGAATCTGCGCTCACTCTAACTGACTTTATGATTCGAAGAAGTCTAATCGCGTTCAGAGAATGTGAAGGCTTGGACTGCTGCACAAAGGCCGCCCGGAAGATGGGCACGATTCTGCACTGGAGTAGTCGAGAGGTCTCCGCACATGTCAATGCCTACAAGAACGAGATCGCGATGCGGCACGCCTACAAAAAGAGGGAACCACTCAGGCAAGTTGCCAAGTCTTCGCGGAGGCGCCATACCGCAAAGAAGTCTAGACGCAGCCGGGCCTAGCCCAATCCAAAGCTCTTGTAACGGCTCTTTCCCACATTCTACGCCTCTCCTCGCGGACATCCTCAGGTATGGACGGTCTGAAGATCCTGTCGACTCTTCGGAGATTCTTCAGTTCGTCTAGGTCGTCCCACACTCTCACTGCTAGGCCTGCGAGGAATGCCGCTCCTAGGGCTGTGCTTTCAGCAATTGCGGATCGTTCAATCGGAATCCCAAGCAGATCGGCTTGAAGTTGCATGAGGAAATTGTTCACCGATGCTCCTCCATCGACTTTGAGAGACCGCAGGCGATTTCCCGTAGTCTTTGTCATTGCTTCGAGAACATCTGCCGTCTGGAAGCAGATGGATTCGAGCGCGGCTCTAACGACTTGGTTTCTAGTCGTGTCGCGGGTGATTCCGATAATGAGACCTCTTGCGTACATGTCCCAGTAAGGCGCACCAATACCGGTTAACGCAGGAACAAAGATGACACTACCACAGTCCGTCGTCTTACGGCCGATGCGCTCAGTATCGGACGCCTTCTCGACTATTCCTAGCTTGTCTCGAAGCCACTGGATGACTGCACCTCCCACAAAGACGCTCCCCTCCAACGCATAGGTGACCTTGTCTTCGAGGGTCCAAGCGATTGTGGAGATCAGCCCAAACCTTGGAGTGGAGAGTCGGCTCCCGGTGTTCAAGAGGGCGAAGCACCCTGTTCCGTATGTATTCTTTGCAGCTCCCTTCTCAAACCCTGCCTGGCCGAACAGGGCAGCTTGCTGGTCGCCCACAACACCAGCGATAGGGATCTCCCATCCAAAGAGACTCGAGTCAGTGTAGCCGAATATCTCGCTTGACTGTTTCACTTCGGGCAGCATATCCTCTGGGATTTCGAGGAGATCGAGCAGATGCGGATCCCACGATCTCCGTTTGATATCAAAGATCATGGCCCTGGAGGCGTTTGATGGATCCGTTGCGTGAACCTGACCGCCCGTAAGTTTCCAGACCAGATACGTGTCCACGGTTCCGAAGAGCAGATCGCCGTTTCTGGCGCGTTTCTTGGCTTTCGGACAATTGTTTAGGAGCCACTTAATTTTCGACCCTGAGAAGTATGCGTCAGGAATCAGTCCGGTGGTCTTTTGGATGTAAAAGGAGTGGCCTCTTGCGGTGAGGTCATCTATGATCGGTGCGGTCTCCTGTCCTGCCAGACTATCGCATTGTGTATAGGTTTGCCCGTATGCCAGTCCCAGACAACCGTCGTTTCTCGCTGGTTCGTTACACCGATTGCGGCTATCTTGGTCCTGTGACCACTAGCCGCTTTCTTGGCGGTGAGTATCTGGGTCGACCAGATGGCGGTCGGGTCATGCTCAACCCATCCTGGGCGAGGAAAGATCTGGCGAAATTCCTCTTTTCCGGAGTGCACTAATCTACAATGTTCATCGAACAGAGCTGCGCGTGAGCTAGTGGTTCCCTGATCAAGCGAGAGGACGTATCGGTTCAATATGAACCGCTACTAGCTTGCTGTCTCCTAGATATCTTACTTGCCAAGACGATCCTCTGGATACATCGTTATGGACGCAAGTGTTTTGAATCTCCACCCTGCAGACTTGGGCCGCATCCAGATCCGAGCATTACGCTGATGAACGATGATTGATTCCATGTTTAGAAAACCCGACCGAGCGAGCGACTGTGAGATCTGTCAGAGAAAGCCGGCAACTAGAAGAGCACATTTCACAGCACATTTTCTCCAAGCAGATCCCACACCTCTAATGGTGGAGGAGAAGGTTGCGAAGGTCGAGTTGGAGAAAAGAGTGTGCGATGGCTGCGCAGATAGGCTTCAGAATATGAAGAATGTTACCGATCTAGCGTTCGAGAATCTCCTAGATAGAACAGATGAGTGAACGAGCCTCGCACAGCAATTCTTACGGGTTGAGCAGTTGGTCAACTTGCTTGACGATACCTGTGACAGCTCGTTTATTGATAACGCCCTTCGCCATCTGTTTCGCTGCTTCGAGCTTGTCTATATAGAAGCGTATCTGATTGATCTTACCATTACTCAGTTCCACGAAGTTCGATTGCAGGATGGCCGTGAGGGACAGATTCCAGCGGTTGTTGTGATGAATGTATTCATGGGTCAGCATGTCTCCAGAAACAACTGGCGGATGGATGTCTTTCACAACAAACTTCGGGAAATTCTTCATAGCTTTCTCCAAGTACTTCCTAATCTCCTGTTTGTTGTACATTGTGGCACCCGGCATCACGATCCAACTGGCATCATCTGCGAACATCGACATTGCCTTGTCTATGTCTCGATTGTTGAGGGCAGCATGAAAGTCCCAAGCGATCTTTCTATTCGTCTCTATCGACAAGCGAATACTCTCCGGAAGATCGACCTTGACGTGAGTAAGATTCACTCTATTGAGAGATAACGCTTTTGACGGAAGTCAGAAGCTTCTGTGCAGGAGTGACCCAATCACGAGAATTTTGCGTGGCTCATTCCCTCTTTTCCATAGATGATTTGATTGCTGAAGAGGCCTCTTAGACTGCTAGCGTCCTTCGGTTCATGAGCGGACGGGTTGAGTAGGAAAATGGCAGTTATCTTCGAGTCTGAGAGTTGCTCCAGTGCGTTGAGCGTGAATTTGTAGGCTGTTCGAGGATCCGTAGACAACATTAGATCGGTGAGGCTGTCGTAGACCATGCTGAGCGGTCTCTCTTGATGGTCGTCCAGAATCGAAGAGAGCATTAGATCATGGGTAATGTGAATGGTCTTCACATGTTCATCTCCGCTGAGAGCCTGTTCTAGAACGCTTCCGTGGGGCGTAAGAACGAGCACTTTCTCTTTGTTGGATGTGCATTCAAGAGCGTAGTCTCTTAGGGCGGTTTGATATGGCACGGACGGGTCGAACTCGAGTAGCATCTTTTTGCCGGTCAAGGTACTATGATCGATCCCGAGCTGTCCCGAGAATCTGGCCTTTCGTGATGGTTCGGTGCTCTTAGGCATAGATGGATGAGCTTCACGCCGAGGTGGCAGTCCTTCAAGGTAACTTACCAGTCCAGAGATCACGAGGACAACTCCCAAACCCGCCACCGAATACGCTAGCCATATCTGAGTAGGCATTTCAGTCGACTGCGACAGCAAGAAGAGAACGCCAATCAAGATGACTATCAGGCCGACAGCAAGCCAATGCACTGGGTGTCGCTCGTGATCAGGCGCCATTGTAACTGTCAAGTTCGTGATTGCACCACACTTGACACAGAATTCCGCGTTCTCTTCAAGTGGTGCCCCACATTTGCTGCAGAACTTGGCGTTCGTTGTCATCGGCCGTCGACAAGACGGGTTTCTTTAGTTACGGGAAAAGAGTTTCGGTTCGTCAGAGCGCTCCTAATATAGGTTCATGAAGATCAAGTCTATTTGTGAACGCTTCTCAGCTACGCGCCAACCGGATATCTTCAGATGTGATTAGATCGGGTCTTATCTGTGTCGACTGTTTCTCCGATCCTTAGTGTCTCTTTGCTGCCAGTCTCTCTTTCTCTGGGTCTGAATCCTCATCCTTCCGGATCTAAATCCCATGGTGTCTCTTCGGTATTCTTGTATCCCAGAATAGAATGCGTAGTAGCTGTCCTCACTATCATCTTTCGAGAGAGTGGATATCAGCTCGTTCAGCTTGTTTCTGACAGTCTCTGCTGCGTTGTCTTCCCAAGCTCGAGAATAGACGCCATAAGCCACGTGAAATTTGAAATCCTGCGGCCTATCGATATCAAGCTTCACTGGAGCCTTGATTTCTGAGCTCTCTTCCGACAAGTCTGCTAGACTCTCTTAAACGCTGACCGGACTGGCGTCGTTGTATTTAGGTCCTGCTGACGAGATCGAGAACACAAAAGCACTCTCGGCTATTGAGCGATATTTTCCGTGGGTTGAACAGTTGAGATGCTTCCTGTCTTCCATGGCAGTGACAGTTGCATTTCTCCTCTGAAGTGCTTGACAGTCGCGTCATGAATTATTACTGTGTCATCCTTTGCTATGGTTTCAATCTGGCGGTTCCAGAGTGGCAATCGGACTTCTCCTGTTCCATCGGACAGAGTTGCTATGCATACCGCAAGCGGTGATCCGTTTCTTGACTCGACCGCCCTAACCTCTGACTTGTCCGTAACACGAGCTTTCAGGCTCACATGTTTCAAGCCGAATTGAAGATCCGCGATGCGTCTCTTGAAGTCGGCACCATTGCCAACATTAGATTGTGAGTGTGAATCCTTCAGCAGTTGCTTGAACTCCGGGGGAACATCTCGAAGCTTCGCCAGTGAAGTGTCGGAAACCGCTGCCTGTGCGACAGATCGGTCGTTCTGTGAGAACATAAAACGTGATGCGTTTTCTCCGTGTTCTCGCAGCTGTATTGATAGAGGTCCACATGATGCCTCTTTGCTGCTCTTTGCCTTTACCAAGGCGTTGTGTAGTTCAACGGGCTCCAAGCCATACTTCTTTGCGAGCATGAGTAGGTAGACAAGATCGCGGTCGGAGCCCCGGCCACTTGTCAGGTTTCTTGCGGCTACCGGCATGTGAATCATACCTCTCAGGGTTGCACGTTCGTAATAGAGGCACCGCTTGGTCCGCGCATTCCTCTAAATGGCGGGTCGTGGCCATACCCAGTGCGTCTATGCTGCATTCCATTGAATCTACGGCGTGTCTCTCCGTGAGACCTTGCCGGCCTTTCGCTGCTTGGAGCAGATGCATTTCGCTCGAGATTGCCTATTTCGAGACGTTCAATCTGATAGTCTGCCATTGTCTCAATTGTTCGAAAGTCAGCGCTCTGGTCCGCAGACACGATCGTCACTGCTGTTCCTGTCTTGCCGGCTCGTCCGGTTCTGCCGATCCTGTGGAAGTAGGTTAACGGGTCTTCTGGAACGTCGTAGTTGATGATATGTGTGACTCCGTCAATGTCTAATCCTCTTCCGGCTAGGTCGGTGGCAACCAGGATGCGGCTGTGGCCGCTTCGAAAGTCTTCCATTGCGCGGTCGCGCTGATTCTGGGAGAGATCGCCATTTATTGCCGTTGCATTCTCGTGTCTTCTCCTGAGCGACTCGGTAAGCCAGAACGTGGTGCGTTTGGTTCTGCAGAACACTATGACGCGTTCGACGGTCTTGTCATGTAGGATCTTCAAGAGTGCATCGAGTTTAGTGTCACGGTCCGCTTGGCAGAAGCATTGTTTGATCTCCTTGACGTTGAGGTCTTCTGATTCGATTAGGACTTCACGTGGGTTCTTCATGTGTCTGCGGGCGAGTTTGCGTATTTCACTGGGCATGGTTGCAGAGAAGAATGCAATTTGGCGTCTTCCGGTCTGCCGCAGAATGTGCTCAACGTCGTCTATGAAGCCCATGTCGAGCATTCTATCCGCCTCGTCGAGCACGACGCATTGAACGTTTTCAAGGTGCAGGGATCGGCGTTCGAGATGGTCAAGGATGCGGCCTGGGGTTCCAACGATGATTTGCGGGCAATCCTCCAAAGCGTCAATTTGGGCGTGGATTGACTTGCCGCCGTAGATGGCCAGCGCGCGCTTACGCGTGAATCTGGCGTATGAATTGATGTCATCGGCGACTTGCATCGCAAGCTCGCGTGTCGGAACAAGCACCAACGCTTGTATGTTCAAATTTTTCTCATCGACGATTTCCAAAATCGGTAGGCCAAACGCGGCGGTCTTTCCAGTACCCGTGTGTGCTTGACCAATAACATCGGTTCCGCTCCATAGAAGTGGAATGATTGCTTTCTGGATGGGAAACGGCACGTCGAATCCGAGCGATTTAACTGCTCTCAATATTTCCGGGCTAAGGCCCAGTTCTTCGAAACTACTCATTGTCTATTTCTCCTTAGCCTCAGCAACTAACCCGTAGGTCCGTGATAATTCCCGAAAACTCGATCCGACGTTCTGTCAGACTATGAGCAGTTACGCGAACTAGAATTCGGTTCTCTCAGACTTCCACGATAT
>CAYGWT010000036.1:0-1985 GCA_964353625.1 uncultured Candidatus Bathyarchaeia archaeon
TTTGAGTATGATTCCATTCTATGGAGTATTCCAAGTACCTCGGCCTCCATTTGAACTCGTCTCCATTGCAGTTGCCATAGTGATACCAGCCACGTTGTCACTTGCTGTCTTCTTCCGCAGTGTTGTCAGAGGGAACGTCGAACCTTCGCTTGTAGCATTATTACTGAACGCTCTCTTTCTGGTGTTCCTGCCGCGCCTATCCTATGTCGACGTATTTACCTACGGCAGGGTCTCGCTGGGCCTTGCGACTGCGTGGATAGCACACGCAGGCTTCTCACAGAATAGGCGAATGCTGGCCTACTCGATCTTGTGGGCTATCCCCTTTCAATTTAACCACTTGCCTGAATGACTGAAGACCATACGAACTAGCTAACGAAAGTCTTCATTGCGACGATTCCTCTTCGCCGAATGGGTGTCCCTGACGATGTTGGGAAAGTCGCCGTCTTAGTAGGCTCTTCTGTGCGTGCGCACCACGAGACCCGCCCCTCGGAAATCAATCATTGATTGGTTGAGAGCGCAGAGGAAAAGAAAGCCTCAACGCCTACTCTTTCTTTCTCTCTTCTCTCAGATTTCCACGTTGTTGCTTTCTCTGTTTGGCGTCGCCCCTGTGTTGCTTTTCTGCTCTTCTGTGTCTCTCTTCGAAGTTTTCTCAATCTTCTTGTTCTCATTGACATAAAGACACCCCGTCTCTTTCACTTGAGGTCCCGGCGTCTCTGCCAAGAGTCCACCTCGTCTCCGTAATCTCCTTCGTCGTTTCCGTTCTCTCCGTTGTCTCCGGAATCTTGATCGGGTTCGTGTTCTCCTTCCTTTCGTGTATCTCGTACCCGCACCGAGAGCATTTGTAGTAGTTCTCGTAGTGGCTGAACTGTTTGTCTGTCTTTTCTCCAGCCTTGAAGAAGGGTCGGGCAAAAGCGAGCATGAGGCCCTCGCCGCATTTGGGACAAGGAACGGGACCCGTCATCTCTATCTTGTGTTCGGACATAGCCCTGCACCTCACGAGGTAATTCTAGTCTAGGGGCCTCGATATAGTAGGATACGATTAGGTGCAGTGTGCATCAGGTTCCAGTCATACTTCCCGAGTTTGCCCCAAAGCCACATGATCACGAGACGCATCTTCGTTCTCTTTTCGTGTATGTGGCATCAATGGAACCCGACGACGTTCATGGTACGACCAATCGCGCTCAATCAGGGGTTCAGGGACTTCTTGCGTGCTCCGCAAAGCGTATTCATATAGGCTTCCCGCGTAAAGTGCACCTCAAGTATCACTCAGGTGCGCCCTCTGGCCAAAGACGAATTTTACATCCACATAGAGAACGTCGTCGCGTCAGCCACACTGAACCAGAAGATTGACCTCAACTCGATTGTCCGGCTTTTTCCTGGTGTCGAATATAGGCCTGAGCAATTCCCCGGACTCGTATACCGGTTGAAGAAGCCAAAGACCGCGACACTGATCTTCACCTCTGGGAAGATGGTTTGTACCGGAGCAAAGTCTGAAAGGCTAGCAAGGAAGGCGGTCATGAAAGTTGTCGACGAACTCAAGAGGAACGGCATGATCATTCTTGGAAAGCCGGAAATCCAGATCCAGAATATAGTAGCCTCAGCAGGGCTGGGAGGCCACATTGACCTAGAAAAAACAACGTACTCGCTGCAGAAAACAATGTACGAGCCCGAGCAGTTTCCGGGTTTGATCTACAGAATGGCCGACCCCAAAGTAGTCATACTGATCTTTGCAACCGGAAAGCTAGTGGTTACAGGTGCCAAGAAAGAAGCGGAAGTATCCATAGCCGTCGCAAAATTGCAGGAAACGCTCGAAGAGAAGGGACTGATAACCTACTAGTAATCCGCGATAAGTTGAGCGTGGCCTCTTTTTCTCTTGGAGATGCGGTTTCCATACAGCGTATCACAGTCAATTAGTGTTAATTATATGTTAATTGTATGACAGTGTATGGCTGGGAATTTTGTGGAGGAATATTACAGGAACAGCG
>CAYGWT010000037.1:0-1815 GCA_964353625.1 uncultured Candidatus Bathyarchaeia archaeon
GACAGTTGTATGCGTTGCCCATATAGGAGTTACAGGGAATGGGGCAGAAATCCGAGGTTGTATAGTTGGTGTAGTGATAGTTGTGCCAAAAATATCTCCTATGTCGGCCTCCGTAAGATGGTACGGATTCCCTTGTTCATCTTCAAATTCAAGAGATTTCAGAAGTGAGAGTACATCTTCAGTCGGCCCGATTTCTCTTATATCAGCCAGAAAACCCTCTGGGTTAGTTGCCATGTAGTTTAGAATCTCATCAATATCCTTCTGAGGAAACACTTTGCCGAAGACTTGCTCTGTCTCCGCATATTGTCTCTCTCTCAAGTCAATCCAGCCTAGTACGTCTAATCCGCCCCCAGCCTGCTGATAGGCTTGATATTCCTGTTGGCCTTGCTCTGTCAGGTCTTTGACGGTTAAGGCGATAGGAGCAGCCTCTAAGTCCCCACTGGGAGAACTTAATAGGGCTTCCATGTCGGCCCTGGATAACTTTGTCCCTTCAGGCGAGATATATATCTCATCCTCAGTGATCTCCCACTTTGAGGGAGTGATGAAACTTGATTTATACCCGCCCTCGACCGGGCTTACCTTGAGCATCCAACCTTCTTCTAAGGAAAGCCCCATCTCAGCGGCCTCGCTGGGGATGAAGAACAACGCCTGTGTCGGCAATGTAGTTACAAGCCGCTGCTTTTCAATCGTCTCAGTCAGCTTGGGATAAAGTTCCCTCATGTCGGCCAGAGACGAGCCATACTGGTCTAACAGGCTCTCAATCCGAAGCTGTTTAGCCTGTGCGTATGTTCTGAAAAGCTCTTGTTCGTCTAAGTTAATCATTTCTTAGTTGGCTCCGCTCCTAGCTTAGCCTTTGCTATGAGTTCCTTTACGGCGTTTGGCTTTATGCCTTTTGCCTGGTTTTGATTGCCGCCTTCGCCCGTGGCAGCCTCAATAACCATCCGGTCGAGGTCTTCTATGGTGAAGTCAAAGCCTAGTTTGTTGTCAGGCATATTCGGCCTCCTCGTTATCTTCTTCGGCAGTGGCGCCCCTGGTGAGCATCGATGGCCTTTGCGCGACCTTGCCTACGCTGGCCCCGCCCTCAGGTCCACCAGTCCCTTGGTTACTGCCCTGAGACGGCTCAGATTGCCCGCCGCGCGCCGCCTGGATCTCAGGGAAGCCGCTGGTCTCCAGCGGACTCAACTGCCCCATGCGCCTTCGTTGTGTCAGGATAGTTGCTATTCTCTGCCCTAACAGGAAAGCCTCGACCTTGTTCTGGAAAGGCACTTTCTCGTTTTGCTTGACAGGCTCGATCAGCTTCCGTGCTCTCCTGTATAAGAAGACGACTTCATCTACTCTCTCCGCTTCCTCCGATTTCTTCTTGATCTCTTCCCCGTCCGGGTCCTTGTCCTTCAGAAATTCCCGTCTTATAGTTTCCCTGGAGTAGAACGGAGTTGCGTCCCTGGCCATAGTCAAATCGGCTACTCGTTGCTCTGTCGACTCAGTAAAGAACCGGTATTTAATGGTGTAGTCACCGGCCAGGTCAGCCGGCTTATACTCATTCTCGCTCCCGCTTCGCCCGAGGATTATCGGCTGGTCGAGTGCTATACATTGCTTGATCATCATTCGGCTAAGGGCCTGGTAGAACACGGCCTTGGTGTTCACCCGGGGCAGGAATATGTCATTCCTTGAACCCATCAACTTAGCCAGGGCCAGCGATGACAGCGGAAAAGGCAACGTCCCATAGTCAACGGCTGCCAGGCTGCCACGCTGCGCGTCGGTTTCCACGATGGAGTAAAACAGTGTAGTAGCTCTCTTAATGTCGACAACTGGCAT
>CAYGWT010000038.1:0-2998 GCA_964353625.1 uncultured Candidatus Bathyarchaeia archaeon
CTCGCTGGAGCAACGTATCGAAGTTCGGAGTCCAATCGATAATGGTCTAGTTGCGACCATCCCGAACGCTTCGGAACGAGAAGCGGACCAAGCGGTCGAGTCATCACACACTCACAGGAACGCCATCAGGACAGTTCCCGCAGTCGAGAAGATCGAAATCTTCCTGCGCACGCGTGAATTGCTGCTGAGAAATGAGGACTCTTTTGTCCATATTCTGTCGCTGGAAGCGGGCAAGACGCTGTCTAATGCAAAGGGTGAAGTGAGATCTACGGCCGAGCGCCTGAAGCTCACCCCGGAGGACTACAGCAAGATCAGAGGAGAACACATCCCAGGCGATTGGTCAGACGAGACCGTAGGTACGTCTGCAGACGTGCTAAGAGAGCCGCTGGGGGTCGTCTTGGCGATTTCGCCTTTCAACTACCCGCTCTATATCACCTCAACCAAAGTGATCCCGGCACTTCTAGCGGGCAATTCGGTCGTCGTCAAACCTGCAAGTCAGGACCCTCTCTCTTTCCTCATGTTCGCTCGACTACTAGAGGAAGCTGGGCTTCCGGCGGGCACACTCAATGTCGTAACAGGAAGGGGACCAATCGGCGAGTATCTAGCCGGCCAAGAAAAGGTTGACATGATCACCTTCACGGGAAGCACGGAAGTAGGAAAAAGGCTGGCGCGAGTTGCAGGCATCAAGAAACTGCACATGGAATTGGGTGGAAAAGGATGTGCGATAGTCCTCGGAGACGCTGACCTTGATCTTGCGGTGAAAGAGATCGCGAAAGGCTCTCTCAGCTACAGCGGGCAGAGATGTGACGCAGTAAGCCGAGTCCTCGTCGAGCAGAGTATTGTAGAAACGTTTGTTGAGAAGATCGTGGAAGAGGCTGGAACGTACAAGGTTGGCGACCCACGCGACCCCACAGTCAAAGTCGGACCACTCATCAATCGCGGCGCCGTTGAGAGGGTACATGGCCTCGTTACTGATGCGATCGACAAAGGCGCCAAGGCACTTGTAGGAGCGAAGTTCGAAGACAACTACTACTATCCAACGGTGCTCTACCCAGTTCCTACAAACGCGAACATCATGTGGGAAGAGACATTTGGTCCCGTAATCCCGATACTGTCTGTGAAAAATGTAGATGAAGCGATTGACCTGACGAACAGGTCGAAGTATGGCTTGGATTCTTGTGTCTTCACTTTCAACCTTAACCTTGCAAGAAAAGTCGCAAAGAGACTTGAAGAGGGAGAGATAACGATAAACGCGGCTCCCCGCCACGGCGTCGGCTATTACCCGTTCGGTGGAAACAAAGACTCTGGACTCGGTAGGGAAGGAATAGGATACAGCATAGAAGAGATGACGAGGCTGAAGACCATCGTCTACAACTGGAAGCCCGCGAGAGTCTGGAGCGACCTAGTGGAACTGGGTAAGTGATTCAGAACACCTTGCCTTCTCGGCTTGACCTGGTCCGGGACCGAGGAGTAATCGGCTTGATAACCGCAAACAAGAAACGGGAAATTTGAGCGACGACACCTGACTTGGTGCCACAAGTAAAGATCAAGTACAAGCATTACACAGCGTTCGTTCATGAAATTGAAAAAGCCCCCGTGGGCTGCCCTGTTTCCCTGCCCGGTCGTTCTCGTCACTTGCGTGGGCCCAGACGGAAAGCCCAACATAATCACGTTAGCGTGGTCAGGGGTAGTCTGTTCTGTACCACCCATGATAGGGTTAGGCATCAGACCCGAGAGGCACTCATACAGTCTAATCGAGGGGGCCGCAGAGTTCGTTGTCAATATCCCTACAAAAGACATGCTTCGCGCAGTGGATTTCTGCGGGCTCGTCTCAGGTAGAGATGTGAACAAATTCTCCGAAACAGGACTCACGCCGGAACGTGCTGAGAAAGTCAAACCCCCGCTAATCAAAGAGTGCCCGGTGAATATGGAGTGTCTTCTCAGCGAGAAGATTGTGATAGGGAGTCACGATCTGTTCCTTGGCAAGATCGTCCGCGTTCACGTTGACAAGAAGGTGCTTGACAAGAAGGGACGAATCGACTTCAGGAAAGTATCTCCATTCGTTTACAGTCAGGGCGAATATTGGGATCTTCACAAAAGAATAGGCATACACGGTTTCTCGAAGAAGGCCGCGACCAGAAAAAAGCGAAAGAGAAACTAGGGCACCCACATGAGGTATGTTAGCAGCCCTCTTACTGAGTTGGCGTGAGACGCGTACCTGCATTCTCGCGGAGCGAACAAGCAGGCATCTTAGCATTCTCAGCGGGAATATTTGAGATGGCGAATGACGATTTCGCTTCGATCAGATTGATAGAGACGTCCGGTTGCTGAAGGCGCTATGGTAAAGTGCACTGCACCAGTCTAGTACTCGAAGATGCCTTCTTCAACTTTGGTTCCGAAATGCATTCCGCCTTTTGTGTGATACATTAGGATGTCCTGGCCTAGGCTGTCGAGAACAGAAACACACTTCCCATCCTTCGTCGTGAGGTGGATACTCTTCTCGCCCTGCAGCAGGACCGAGTATCTCTTCCCATCGACTTCCGCAGCTATCTTGATTGTGGGTCGGTATTCTATCTTGTTTCTGTTTACAACGGTTCTTCTAGCGTTGCCGTTTCTATCTACGGTGAGAACGCTGTCTCCGCATTTGAGTTCGCTTAGATATTTCGTCTTGATTCCGGCCCCACCGGGCTTGTCGACTATGATGTAGTTCGACACGGGACCTGCATTGCAGCGCCATTCCCTTTTTCCAGTATACTCGGTTCCGATGACTTCTGCGTGAACCAGAAAGTATGCGCTGGAGGTTGATCCCACGAGCATTCCTTCGCCGACGCTCATGATATCTCCTGTGTCGATGCAGGATCTCCAGCAGGCGCCAACCCTATCTACGGACTTCACCGGTGTCGCGATCAGATCGAACTTCATCGGAGCAAAATAGTCCTTGAACATTCGACCCAATGAGACATCGTTAACCACGAGGCTGACTCCAACATCCAATGTC
>CAYGWT010000039.1:0-2529 GCA_964353625.1 uncultured Candidatus Bathyarchaeia archaeon
TGCAAGGATCAGCATTCCGTTCGCGCTGTAGAAGTGAACGCTCCTGACTAACCAGCCATAGGGCACTGTCTTCGTAATTGTCATCACGCTGTCGAATGCATCACTAGGGGACGGGATATAGTACATCGAGAGCAGTACGCCTGTAACCGCGAGTACAACAAAGAGAAGGAAGGTGGTTCCGCCGAGGCAGTATATGGGACTGAGCGCATGTCTGGGAACGTGGCTTGTGATGAACGGTTCAATTCTGGTTCTGCTTACAAACCAATCCCAAAGTCGCGCAAACCGAGAACGCTTTGACAAGTGTTTGTCTCCTCATTCCTCACCGTAGAGTGGGAGACCGCTCTCGTAGCCGTTGGCGTAGACGTCGCCATTCGTGTCGATCTCAAGTTTGATCTTTGGCATGGGTCTCGGCGGAGGGCCATCCAAGACTTTGCCGTTCTTAGGATCAAAGACAGCTCCATGACAAGCACAGAAAAGATTATCCTTTCTATCCTCCCAGCCCTTGATCGGTTTCTTGTCGAAGTGGATCTGGCAACCCAGGTGAGTGCAGACCGCATCATATGCGACGAAATCGCCTGACGCCAAATGTATGAGAACAGCTGATCGGTCCTCGTGAGGATAAATGAAGAGAAGGCTCTCTCCAGTTGGAACATCGTTGTTGTTTGCGATCTTCTGGCGTGGATAAGAGGTTGTGCCGGATTTTCTCTCAAGGAGATACGCACTCAGCCTCCCAACAGGAAAAAGCATCGATGCGCCAGAGAAGACTATGAGAGCCTTCAGAAGCCTTCTCCTTGAAGTATCACTTGCCCTCGGCACACTGCCAGATGACGATGCTATCACCAGCTGAAAGTTATTAGGCCAAGGTACGGTAGGGTCTATTATTTCAAGGCCAACGGAAAGACATACTAGTACTTACAAACATGAAGCCCAGACTTTCACAGTCTATCGCCGTAGAACTGTCAGGCTAGCACACGTAGACTTCCGGCCTCCTGTCCTGAATGATGTCGTTCACGGAGGTCATCCTCTTGTTGGCAGCTTCTCGAAGATCGATCTCGCGAACCCTCACCTCTTCTCGATTTGATGAAGCACCGTACAAGATGCGCCCTTTCGTGTCAACTATCTCGGAGCGCCCTATGTACTTCAGTTCGCCTTCACGGCCGATCCTATCCGCGGTCACTGCAAAGACGTGATTCTCAATGCATCTCGTCTTCATCGCATGTGGACAGAAAGGCAGCACGAGATTCGATGGGTGAGCAATTATTTTTGCCCCTTTAAGCATCAGAGTCCGAGCGGATTCCGGAAAGAACCAGTCGAAACAGATCATGACTCCGACATCGCCGAAGACTCTGAACTCGTTTCCTGGTTTGAAGAATTTCTTCTCCCTGAAGAAGAGATGAACCTTGCGGTACGTTGACGCCTGTCCGTTGCGAGCTACAATTGCAGAATTGTATAGACTTGTGCCTCTTCGCTCGGCTATGCCTGCAACGATTGTCATTTTTCGGTCACGTGATACATCCAGAAGCTTCTGACACGTGTAGCCGGTAGGGATCCTTTCGGCAACCTTCTCGATTTCTCGACGGCTGGAGAAGTTGTATCCAGTGTTGAAGAGTTCTGGGAGAACCATTAGGTCAGCCTTGTTTCTCTCGAGAAAGTGAAGAGCTTTGTCCACGTTCTCCTCTACTCGGAGTAGTCTCGAGTTCATTTGTACGAAACCGACGCGCACTCTTTGCACCTTAAACTGCCTCCACTCTAATGCAGGTATTGATCTATCTTTTGCAGACGAGAAGAACCGAACCTTCAACGTAGGGCAGGTGTAGTTGGTGCCGAGGGAGTGATTTTCCCCGTCGGTTATTCCGACGGTTTTGAACACTCGATTGGGCCAGCCATCTGGCCGTCAGCCCGGTCTTCAGCCTCACCTGCTCAGATGCATCGGGTGCTCTCCCAGGCTGAGCTGTCAAGGAACCGAAGGTTCTACCTCGGCACAGCTGGGATGAGACTGTAGGCCTTTCGGCTTTCAATTAAGACTTTCCCAATCGCTCAATCTCCCTGATAATTTCGGGCTTCCAAAATCCATTTAACGAGGCCAGACCCAACTCACACGTCCCTGACGCATAGACGGACGACCCATCAAATGATGGTTGGTCGTACTTCGTTGATGTTAGGCGATTATCGTGGGCCGGTAGATCAGTCTGGTATGCCTCGAGGGCCGAAGATCGTCCGCTTGGCAAACTCCAGCTCCAATGTGCGGAAGGTCGCGGGTTCAAATCCCGCCCGGTCCACCATCCCAAAGCAAAGCAACAAGCAAGCAAGAGAAGAAAGACAAAGGATGCAGGTTCAAGCTCCATCACTAGAATCAGCTTCAGTCAATCGAGCATAGTGCGGGCGTAAGCCTGGAGACGCGCTCGCGAAGGACTTGATACGAACTGATTTGACTCCTATTCGGATTGCCCATCATTTCTTAGAGCTTTTTCGCTCTCCTTGGCATAATTGTCACCCTTTCGCTAAGATTGCTTAGATCAATGGCGTCAA
>CAYGWT010000040.1:0-2029 GCA_964353625.1 uncultured Candidatus Bathyarchaeia archaeon
TTCGGGGATGGATCACAAACCCGCGACTTCATCCACGTCTCCGACGTTGTCAACGCAACAATCGCTGCACTAGAAAAGAAAACCACAAGCAGAGTCTTCAATATCGCATCCGGAAAAGAGACAACGATCCTGAAACTCGCGGAGATTATGCAGGAAACAAGCGGGTCACAAACAGAGTTCAAGTTCAGCCCCTCACGAACAGGAGATATTGCTCGAAGCCTCGCTGACACGACGAAGGCCCGAAACGAGTTGGGGCTGACTTCTGGAACAAGTCTCCACGACGGACTTGAGACCACAATCCAGTGGCTAGCAAAAAAGAGCCGAACCTAATATCCTGTGAGACCGGAAAAAACCTATTTCCACAATGCTCCTGCAGATACGCCCTATCCCGGCGGTGAAAAGGACAGACGGGGACATCATCAATCCTAGGTCGTCGGCTTGTTGAGTTCACGAGTCAACTCAGCAGCGGCGGCTCGGATTGCTTCGTCGCTACCCTGTCTTGGTTTCCAACCGAGTCTCTTGATCTTCGCAATATCGAGTTGCATCGTCTTGACATCCCCAGGCCAGGCCCTCTCACCAGGTTTTGCAGTCAGGCTGACAGTTGCCTTGGTGAAGCCTGTAGAGTCCTTGACAGATTGAGCGATTGTGAGGACGCTTGTCTGACCCTCGGAACCGATGTTGTACACCTCCATCGGACACGACCAGAAACTATCATCGAGAGCGAGGAGAAACGCTTCGACGCAATCATCAATATGAAGATACGACTTCGCCTGGGTTCCGTCGCCCAACACCTCGAGTTTGAACGGATCCTTTCTAAGCTTCATGATAAAGTCGAAGAGGACTCCGTGCCTCGCTCGTGGACCAACCACGTTGGCGAAGCGGAAGACCACGACCTGGAGCGGCAGTAGCTCCGAATAGGATGTACACAGAGCCTCACAACCGAGTTTCGTCGCGCCATAGGTCGATATCGGCAGCAAAGGCCCGTAACTCTCTGGAGTTGGAATCACCGTTGCTTCTCCGTATATCGTGGAAGTTGAAGCGAACACGAGTCTTGTCAGCGTGCGTCGTTTTCTTATCACTTCGAGCAGATTGAATGTCGCTTGAAGGTTCTGTTTAAAATGTCCCTTAGGATTCTGTGCGCCAGCTCGCACCTCAGGGTCAGCGGCCAAGTGGAAAACCAGTTCACTCTGGCCAAGCGCTTGGGATGTCGCCTCGATATCTAGCAAGTCGCCTCTCACGAAATGGAAATGTGAATCTTGTAGAGCATGCGCCAGATTCGAAATAGTTCCAGTGGACAAGTTGTCGAAGCCAACGACCTCTGCACCAGAGCTGAGAAGCTGATCAGTAAGGTGACTTCCAATAAATCCGGCAGCACCAGTAATGAATACGGAGCGCACGATTCCACGTTCCATGTTTGTTGTGTCATTCAGATCGTGAATTGTATTCGTTAGATCGGTCAAGTCTCGCTTCTCATAGAGCTGATCCTGTACTCTCTGGCGAGCGCGACGAGAGAGAGCCCGACTGTAAGGATCGTCAACGATATCACGATCGGAGTCAGTCTGATCCCCCACGGTGTGTAGTTGAGAAGCAACCCCACCAACGGAACCAACGCTAGGCTCAGTCCAACGCTGAGGGCGAAGCGTTCGATTGAATCCAGCTCGCGCCCTTTAGGAAACAAGGCCTCAACAGTTACATAACCTGGAATGAAGAGGACAAAAACTGACCCGAGCACCCATCGAATGACGACTAACGGAAAATCGGCTGGCAATGCGTAGATGACAAGCACCGTCGCGAACGAGACTGCCAATGATGCATACAGCCATAGGTTTCTCTCCCAGAACCTCAAGTACTCCGTTAGAGATTTCGCGGCCGGGGGAACATCCTCCAAAGTCACCTTCTCTTGCTCGCTCAAACGCCAGACCAAATCCGCTACTTCAGCCTGGGTGAGGGAGGGATTTCGGACGCTGAGTGCGTCATGCAGCTTCTGAACGCTCGCGCTAGCATTCTTTTCCAAGTACCTCAATGCTTG
>CAYGWT010000041.1:0-6244 GCA_964353625.1 uncultured Candidatus Bathyarchaeia archaeon
GTTCTAATCACAATTGTTCTGGGCACTCTAGTCTATGTTGTTTTGTTGGGCTCTGTAGACTACTTTGCATTCCTATCTATTTGGATCGCGTACGCGATGTTCGTCATTGTTCCATGGTTGTTAGGGAGAAACTTGGGGCAAGCACAGTAGCATGCAAGGATGCGACCTGATGACGGCAGTTTAGCGCTCAGCTTACGATATAGCCTTTCTATCTTTGGAGAATCTCTCGTGTTCTTTCTTCTCAATGATGTCTTTGAGGTGGCGTACGACCTTCATCTGTGAGTCGTGCTCCGGCTAGTCGTTCCGGCTATGGGATTCGTGCTGTGGTTCAAATTCCCTTCAATTTTTCGTGAACGGGCAACGTTAACCAAAGTCTTTTAGGCCAAATGGCGTCGCATGCAGTGTTGGCGTTCTCATTGCTCTATTGTGTTCAATGCGGCAAGCAGATCCCAGACGATGCATTGATATGTCCTTACTGTGGAGCGCGAGTTCCCGGCAAGGCGGCTGAAGAGAAAGCGACGAAACCTGACACCACGCCTTTTTCTTTTCCTTCGAAGAGCGGTCTTGATGCACTGACCAAGGATCAGAAAGTTCAGCAGTATTGGGGCCGACGGCTTCTGGCTTTTATCATTGATGCCATCATACTGTCGGTGGCTGCTGGGATCCTGGCTTCTATTGTAATGCTTCCAATGCTCTTTGCATACGGCTCTGGATATCAGTTCAATTCGCCTTTCTCATGGGTTGGTTTTGGACCGTTTCCTCTACTTTGGGGAATCATCTCTGTGCTCTACTTTGCCTTCACAGAGTTCCGTTACGGCCACACTTTGGGCAAGTCGCTGATGGGTTTCAAAGTCACAACTGATGACGGGCAAGCGCTAACCATGGAGAAAGCTTTGATCAGAAACATTAGCAAAATCCATTGGGGCCTTCTCTTTCTAGACCTTATCTTTGGCCTAGCAACTGAGGCAGACTATAGAAAGAAGTATAGCGACAGATACGCCAGCACGATTGTTGTGCCCAAGTAGTCCACGGATTTCGAACGTCTGTTTGCCACACAAATCTCGAATGTCTAAATTCTCGGCCTAATGACTTCAGATATTGACTCGACGTCAGCTCGCTTGCCACTTTTGCTTCGAGGGCCAAATGCCAAGCGGATAGCAGTGCATCATAGTGATTCTCTTGACCCTTCACGGCTCCTGTAGCATCATCGCCATTTGTTATGAATTCATCTGTGTCTCCTCTACAAATATCTAGATCCATTTGAAGGGCTTCCAGTTTCCAAATGGAAAACAACAGACAGCCTGAGGCCCCATGAGAGAGCCAAACGTTCACATCCAACACAATCAAGAGAGAGAAACCAAGCCAGCGAAAATTTTCAGTGGTGCGGCCGCCGGGATTTGGACCCGGGTTTGGGGCTTGGGAAGCCTGCGGCGAGACCAGTCGCTCGTCTCCGTCTTAGACCAGGTTGCCCACCACATTGCAGTGGCTCTGGACCACGGCCTAGTAGAGGTGCTCGTCCTCGCGCACTCCTGATCCGGCCCTTCCGACCGCACCCAAACAACTGTCGAGGTCAGTCATAAAACAATGTAGGCACGAAGGTCACATGCACGAGTCAAGGGCGAGTGCCAAAAGCGTTTTCTTTGGTAAGCACTTTGGCTTGGATTATGAATCTCTCAAGCTGGTGCACAGTTGATGAGGCACTCTACGTCGCATATGCTAATGAGGAGTGGCGCCAGTACAGCGGCCTCAGTTACAGCGAGTCCTTCATGAAGGTCGTGTCCGAGAAACGCGTCAGTCACGCCAAGGAGTTCCTCTCAGAGTTCAAAGAACCAAGACGACTTTTTCTCGGCAAAGTCTTCGATGTGGCCGATGCATCCAAGACGCCGCTGAAACTGGAACTCTACCGAAAGCGCGAGCAGGAATTGGCATCAAAAGCCTATGAAGTGAATGGTAGACCAGTTACGTGGAACAGCTGGCGACAGTTCAATTCCCAGGCTAAATCGTCCTCGGATCGGAAAGCGATCTTCGACGAGTTTCTCAGCAAGGTGGAGTTGGTCACACCCACAATCAGAGGAATGTTTGACAAGTCGAGGGATGTTGAACTCGAATACGGTACATCGCCGCTCGAACTATACCTGCAACTTGAAGGCATCACCCTCCATCAGCTCAAAGATCTCGTGAAAACATTAGGTCGTGTCGCCAAGAAACCGTTTACCGAGCTACTTGAGCACTACTCGCAGGAATTGAACGGTAGGTCTGCCGAATATTACGACGACCTGTACTATTTCCGCGGAAGGATTTTCGACCCTCTCGATCCAGCCTTCAAGACTTACAGTCCAGTCAACGAACCGGAGAGAGTGCTTGCAAAGCTTGGATTCCAAGTGAAGAGGTTACAAACAGACGCTGAGGAGCGCCCTGGAAAGCATACTTCTCCGATATGTTTCGGGATTCAGATCCCAAATGATGTGCGATTACTTGTACGTCCGGTGAAGCCGTTCACGGACATGGAGAGCTCATTCCATGAGCATGGGCACGGGATGCACTTTATCTCGATCGCGGAGAACGCCTCCTATTGGGACAAGTACACAATCCCGAACGGTGTGGCGGAGATATTCTCAACCCTTCTTGAGCGCCTCATGAAGAAGAGCGCTTTCCTGACCAAACAGTTCAAGGTGCCCAAAGAAGTAGCCGAAGACGCTATAGAGCGTACAAGATTCATGGAGCTGTACTTCCTCGCATTCTATGCGGCTAATTCGCTCATGAAAATCGAATTCTGGGAAGAGAATTTGTCGATGGAGCAAGCAAACGAGCGCTACGAGCAGTACACACAAGAATTCATGGGCATACGCGTCCCAGGCAAATACTGGCAGTTACATCATATAATGCCGGACTTCGATCTCTACTCGCCAAGCTACATGGTTGCAGCGGTTCGGGCTGCCGAACTCGACCGCAAACTGGAGAGTCTGTTCGGAATGAATTGGTGGACCGACAAACGCGCAGGCAACTACATACGCTCGGTCGCAAGGGACGGAGCGAGCATCAAACTATCAAGTTTCTCAAAGCTCGACACTCGACCGTACCTAAAGCCTCTGCTCTAAGCGCCTCGGGCGATTTGCACGCAGGCTCGGACAGGTTGACTTGAAGCAGCAAAACTGCTGCCAAGTTTCTCCTCCCTGCAAGGGAATCCTCCGACGCCCGGTGCGGTCAATAGGGTTAGTTAGGCTTCTAGGAAGTCTTCTGCCTTGTGAGGTTCAGGGGGCAGACCTTTCCTCTTTCTGATGTCCGCGATCACTTGGCCTATCAGCGACCCCGGCACCGGTGCCCAGTGAGAGAATTCCAAACCCCAAAAGGCTCTGCCGGCTGTCGCGCCACGCATGACTTCTGACAAGTCGAAGGTCTCCGATGTTGGAAACTCGCCGACAATGTAGACGAGGTGGCCCTTCTGATCCACAGCGAGGACCTTTCCACGTTTCTGAGAGATGACGCTCGTAACTGCTCCCAGTAGGTCCGGCGGTGCCTTCACAGTGATCTTCTGGACAGGTTCGAGGAGCGTTGGGTTTGCTGACATGAAACATGCGAAGATGGATCTCTGGGTCATCGGCATGATCTGTGCTGGTCCACGGTGGACTGGGTCTTCGTGTACTGAGATGTCAGTTACCTTGACCTTGATACCTCGTATGTTCTCGTACGCGAGAGGTCCCTCTCTTAGGCATTGACGGTAGCCATGGAGGATGTGGTCCTTGATCTCTTGGAGATATTGCGCTCCCTTTGTGACCTCAATGAGCATGTTTCCTGATGCTTCGACGTCCCATACGCCGCGTGCCTCATCCGGCGGCCATCCTTTCTCCCGAAGCACCTTTGCCAAGGCGTGTTTGTCCATGTATTCGCTGATATCGCCTTTCTTGATCATGTCGATTATTTCTTCGCCGAGGGGTTCAACTTGGATGTGGATCTTGTTGTGCCTATTTGGTGACTTGCCCTCGAGTGGCCCCGCTGAGCTGCGTACAGTCTCTCGGTAGATCACAATCGGATTAGACGTGACAATCTCGAGTCCCGTCTTCGTTATCAGCGTATTTGCGATCTCCAAGTGAAGCGTGCCCATACCGGATATTAGATACTCGCCCGTCTCCTCATTGATCTTGGTTACAAGGTTCGGATCTTCGAGCGTCAGTCTTCTTAATGTCTCGATCAATCGTGGTAGGTCTCGACTGTACTTTGGTTCGACAGCCATTGTTACAACTGGCTCGGTGACATACTTGACCGCCTCGAAAGGTACAATATCCTTTTGCTGCGAGAGCGTCTCTCCCGCCCTAGCGGCATCAAGTCCAAGAAGAGCGGGTATATTGCCCGCGGTGATCGTGCCAACAATCTCTCTGTATGGCCCCATGAATATGCAGACTTGTTGAATTCTCTGGTCCAGTCGCGCGCCAATAAGGTGAATTGGGGTTCCCTCTTTGAGCGTGCCTGAAAAGAGACGCCCTACTGCGACTACCCCAGCTTGCGGATCAACTACAATATTCACAACCGCCAGGACGGCAGGACCGCTGTCATCGCAGTTCATCATTGCCTTGCCGATGTCGCTATTCAGGTCGCCTTTCCAGACCTTCGGGATCCGGTACTTCTGTGCCACATGGGGGGGAGGCATCGCCTCAACTGCCATGTTCAATATGGCTTCATGTAGTGGCGCCCGTTCGCGTAACTGGTCGACTTTGTCGTTCAAGTAGGCGTCTACGACATCTGAGAACTTGATGCCCTTATTCTTCGTCACCTCTGCATTGAATCCCCACCTGTCCTTCGCGGACCCCAAGGCGACGGTGTTACCCGCGAAGCTCACGGCCCACTTCTCACGGTACTCGGGCTCGGCGTAAAGGGTCACAAGTCGATTGAACTCACCAATTATGCGCGTGATTCTTTCCTGGATCTGCTCGGGAGAAAGTCGAAGTTCCTTGATCAGTCGATCGATCTTGTTTATGTAGAGAACTGGCCGGACTCTGTCCTCAAGTGCTTGCCTGGTAACCGTCTCAGTCTGAACCATGATCTCTTCAACCGAGTCCACAACAACAACGGCGCCATCAATAGCACGAATCGAGCGGGTTACTCTGCCTGAGAAATCCACATGCCCCGGTGTATCTATGAGGTTAATGACGTAGGAAGTTCCCTCGCGCTCGTGTAGCAGGCTCACGTTGGCTGCTTTTATCGTCATTTGGCGTTTCTGCTCTTCCTCCATGTAGTCTAGTGCCAGCGCTGTCCCGGCAACGTTGGGAGACAAGAGCCCAGCAGCCGCTAGGAGCGAGTCGCTCATTGTGGTTTTGCCGTGGTCGACGTGTGCTATGATCCCGATATATTCCGGGCGAGGCTTTAGCCTACGCCTTTCGGATTTGGTCCTTGTTCTGGATGATCTTCATGATTTCCGTTGTTGTCTTGTAACGGGGCATCTCATTCTCCTATCTTCACTTTGAAAGTGGGCTGCACAACCTTCAGATGCCTTTTATACTTTTCCAGGTCAAATCCAACTCGAAAAGATCTCACAACGGAGCTCGCGAGTACTAACGGAGGTTTCACAATGAGGGGATGGGCAATCTGGCTTACTGGGATGCCTGGAAGCGGCAAGTCCGTGCTCGCTCGCCTCGTTGCGCGAAAGCTCCTTGCTCGACGCGTTCAGGCTCAGGTGCTCTCAGTTGAAATGGTGAGAGCGTCACTCACACCCAAACCAGAGTACACTGAGGAGGAAAGGCGAATCGTCTATGGAGCGTTGGTGCTCGTTGCCAAGATGCTCACCCAGAATGGAACTAACGTCATCATCGACGCCACTGCCAATAGACGAATGTATCGTAGCGCGGCAAGACGGAGCATCCCGCGTTTTGGCGAAGTCTACATCAAGTGTCCGCTTGAAGTCTGCATTGAGCGAGAGAGAAGACGGAAAAGAAGCTTCGGGGCGCCATCGCGGATCTATGACAAGGCAAGAACAGGTGCTAGCAAAACAGTTCCAGGAATTGGGGTTCCATATGAACCCCCCCTCCGCCCAGAAATTGAAGTGAACACATCAAAGCTCAGACCTAGCCAGTCGGCGGAGCAGATAGTGAGTTTCATCATAGACAGATACAGCCATTGCCCTCATTGAACAGCGCCAAAACGCTAGTGTTTTGTACAAATGTGCGCTCTGCTTGAACTGGAAGCACACAAGATGGCTGACTTGAGACTTGGCGCATTGAGAGATTACTTGAGCTCGCTTGAGAAGCGAGAC
>CAYGWT010000042.1:0-10520 GCA_964353625.1 uncultured Candidatus Bathyarchaeia archaeon
TTCAATGAGCAGGCGCCGCTAGGTAACCTGCCATAGGGTCGCACCTGTAAGCTATGTGATCCCAGGCGCCACAATCAGTAGTATCAGTCGCTCTCAAGATTCAGTTTCCTTTGATGTTGAATTGTGCATACTGTCCTTCGAATTCCGTCGGAAGTGCTCTAAGAATCTCAATCCACCGGAGGACGCCGTCGGAATACTTTAGGAGTTTCATGAAGCTGCCCTTGACCTTGAGCTTGCGGGTCATTAGAGCGTTGTTAGCTCCAAGCTTTCCTGTTAGGATGTCGACCCAAATCCCATATGGCGCTGAAAGCCGGAAAGCTGCCTCTCTCTCAGTCGGGAAGATTTCGACGATCTTTCCATCCTCCATCTTGCAGCAGAGGGTTAGGTTTTCAGTTACGCCCTTCTCAGGTTCCGCTTCGAGCACAAGCGTGTAGATTTCGTTCTCACCTTTTGAGAGTTCGAGATACTTTGCGTCAGAGTTGGTTCTCTTCACAACTTCTTCCATATACTCGGGGGTGCCTAGCTTCATGGAGACTCGCCCGGCAGCTAAGTGATCCTGGCTATGATCTTAACAGCTTCGGTGCGAAGATTCGCGGACTTCAAATCGCTTCTCGTCGATTTGATCCAGCGATCTCACGTAGGATGGCGTACTCAAAGCACACGCCGGGAAATTTGCCTCTTGTGATATCGTCGCTCTCAAGAGTGGCTGCAACTGCTGAGAACGACGCGCCCTGGATCGGTATCACAAGTGAACTTCGAAAACCCTTAAGGCGCTCTTGCTGCATCAGCCGGATCCGGAGTTGGATGATACGAAGAATATCGGACCAATAGAAGCAGGCGACTATGCAAAGTATGGTCTCTCCCGAGAGAAACTAATGCATATGCTGTGCACGATGATTGAGATCCGAAGATTCGAGGAACGCGTGGAGCGCTTGTTTCTGCAGGAAGGCGCTTTGATTGGTCCGTCGCATCTCTACTTGGGAGAGGAAGCGGTTGCGGCTGGCGCAATTGGTGCGCTTAAAGATGATGATCTAATCACCAGCACCTATCGAGGTCACGGCCACGCCATCGCAAAAGGCGTTCCAATGAAACCGCTGATGGCGGAGCTTTTCGGCAGGTCAACCGGTACCTGCAAAGGGCTCGGTGGCTCGATGCATGTTGCGATCTGCCCCGAGAAAGGATCCGTCTACGCCACGGCGATCGTCGGTAGTGGGATACCGATAGCGACTGGCGTAGGGCTTGCGCTCCAAAGGGAAGGAAAGGGGCGGGTTGCTATGACGTTCTTTGGTGATGGAGCAACTAACACCGGCGCATTTCATGAAGGAATCAATCTCGCATGTGTCTGGAAAGTCCCCGTGATCTTTGTCTGTGAGAGCAATATGTATGCTATGTCTACACGCGCAGACTACGCGGTCGCGTCGGAGAGCATCGCTGCCAGAGCTCAATCGTACAAGATGCGAATCTCGGTTGCCGACGGAAATGACTGCGTTGCGGTGTACCTAGCCGCTAGGGAGGCGATCGTTGCAGCTCGAAATGGTCAAGGTCCGACCCTTCTCGAGTGTATTACATACAAGCTGAAGGGTCACGGCGTCTACGACAAGGGTGACTATAGGCCGAAGGAAGAGATCGAAGCGTGGCTCAAACGAGATCCGATCAATGGGTTCGAAGCTAGACTCCTCAAAGCCAATTTGGCAACGCAATCGGATTTCGACAAGATTGAGAAGGAGGTCACAACCGAAGTGGAGGAGTCTGTAGCATTCGCAAAAGAGAGTTCAGTTCTGCCGTTCGATGAACTTGCGAAATATGTGTATGCGAGGTAATACAAAGTGCCAGAATTGACCTATGCTGATGCTCTGCGCGAGGCCCTACGCGAAGAGATGCTTAGGGATCCCAGTGTTGTGCTAATGGGCGAGGAGATCGGAATCTTCGAGGGAGTATACAAGGTCACGCGAGGACTGCTGAAAGAATTCGGGCCTCAAAGAGTCATGGACACACCGATCTCCGAAGCAGCCATCGCCGGTGCGGCGATAGGCGCCGCGCTCGCTGGCCTCAAACCAGTCGCAGAGATCATGTACATGGACTTTCTACCCATCGCTCTGGATCAGATCGCAACACAGGCCGCCAAGATGCACTTCATGAGCGGTGGGAAACTGAAAGTCCCGATGGTTCTCAGAACGCAGTACAGCCTCGGTCGTGTTCACGGTGCACAGCATTCCCAGTTCTTCCCATCCATGTTGTTTCAAGTGCCGGGATTGAAAGTCGTCTTGCCCTCGACACCACACGACGCGAAAGGCCTCCTCAAAGCCGCCATAAGGGATGAAAATCCGGTTGTCTTCATAGAAAGCGGCGTACTGTACAAAGCGAAAGGTCCGGTTCCAGATGGTGAATACATGATACCTCTCGGCCAATGCGATGTTAAGAAATCTGGTGATGACATCACAATAGTTGCAGTTTCAAGAGTTGTCACCGAAGCTTTGGCGGCCGCTGCCAAACTGGAGGCGCAGGGTATTACGGCAGAGGTCATAGATCCGAGAACGATCCAACCACTTGATTTGGCAACCATCTTAGCGTCTGTGAAGAAGACAGGCAGACTGATCATCGCGTCTGATGACGTCAGGTGCGGAGGAATTGGATCAGAGATATCGGCTCAGGTAATAGAGGAAGCCTTTGACTCTCTAGATGCACCGATCTTGCGCGTCGCGGCACCAGATATGCCGATCCCGTTCTCGCCAACACTAGAGCAGGCATACATGCCCAATGCACAGAAGATCATTGAAGCAGCGAAGAAACTGATCGGGTGAGCCTCTGTGATGTTTAGGGTCGTCATGCCTCGTCTGGATCCCGGTATGCAGTCCGGCAGGATCATCGAGTGGCTGAAGAAAGAGGGCGATCACGTCGAAAAGGACGTGCCAATTGTGAGGATCGAAGGAGAGAAGACCACATTTGAAGTGAATGCCCCCGAAACGGGGGTGGTCCGGAAAGTCCTCTTCGAGTCAGGCATGGATGTTGAGGTCGGACAAACGATCGCACTGGTGGGCGATCCAAACGAGCCGCTGCCAATTGAAGCTGAAGCACAGGTGACTGCCAAGCCTGTAGCGGTGCAGGAAGCGACCCTATCTCTCGTTTCACGAGTTCCAGAACCATCAGCATCGCCGGTCGCCCGCAAAATGGCAAGGGAGGCAGGTATCGATATCGGAACGATCAAGGGTTCGGGGCCTGGCGGCAGAATAGTTCGTGAAGACGTTCAGAAAGCGGTCGAGCAGATGAAAACACAGCCAAGAACAGTCGCCGCATCGGGTCAAGAAGCTAGGTATGTCCCGATCGCAAGGACGATCAAGATGGCAGGGAAGCGCAAGGCTACTGCGGAGCGCCTCTCATACGGTTTTCACACAACCGTTCCCGTCACAATCACTATGGAGACAAGGATGGAAGCAGTTCTCGAACATCGGAGGGATCTTCAGAAGAGGTCAGACGAGGAGATCTCCATAACCGCATATGTTGTCAAGGCGACGGCGAAAGCTCTGGAAGATCATCAAATCATCAACTCATCTCTTGAGGGCGACGAGCTCCGAATCTACGGCGACATTAACATTGCTGTTGCAATCAACACACCTGACGGACTCGTCGCGCCTGCGATACCGCGGACGAACATGAAATCGGTGCCTGAGATTTCTCGTGGGATTCGTGATCTCAGTGAGCTTGCCATGCAGAACAAGCTCACGGTTTCAGATCTTACAGGCGGCACATTCACCGTGACGAATCTAGGCGGTTATGGCGTCGACCTTTTTGCGCCAGTCATTAATCCTCCGCAATGTGCGATTCTTGGTTTCGGTCGAACCGCCGAGAAGCCTATAGTCGTAGAAAGGCAGGTGCGAGCAGCATCCATTACGACACTATCATTGGTATTCGATCACAGAATCGTGGACGGTGTTCCGGCAGCACAGTTCCTGCAACGAGTCAAGGAACTACTGGAAAATCCGAAGATGCTCGATTGATCTCGTCTCACGCTGTGGCTAAGGCGTGATCGCCACTTTGATCGCTGAACCTTTCTGCATTAGACGGAGCGCTTCTTCAACTTCGGTGAGTCTCATTCTGTGAGTGATGAGCGGCGCAACGTTGATCTGTGCTGTAGATATCAGCCTCAAGGCCTCACGCACATCTCTTGGTGTATGATGGAACACTCCCCTTAGTGTGAGCTCTCCGTAGTGCACTAGGCCTGTGTCTACTGAGGCTCTGCTTCCAGCGGGGCATCCGCCGAATAGGACTGTTGTTCCTCCCTTCCTCGTAGCCTGAACAGCCAGCTCCCAGGTCTCAGGTTTCCCGACTGCTTCAATTGTGATATCTGCTCCACGGTTCTCGGTCAATGTTTTCACTTGGCCCACCGAGTCGCTGGAGGCAATCAACTGATCCGCCCCGAGTTGGGCGGCTCTTTGCAACCTTTCAGGGCTCGCGTCTGCGACGACAACAGTCTTGGCACCGCGAATTTTCGCGAGCTGTACGTGCATAAGTCCGATCGGTCCAGCACCAATAACGAAAACGAGATCGCCTGCTCGGATGTTGGACAATTCGATCCCGTGAACCACACACGCTAATGGTTCGACGAAGGCGGCAGCCTCGAACGGCACATCTTTCGGTATCTCGTAGGTGTTTAGCTTCACGATTCGTGTTGGTAACCGCACGTATTCGGCGTACGCGCCAGGAGAGGAGAATCCAATGAGAACCTCATCCAAGTGATCGCATAGGTTGGGCTTGCCGATCCTGCAATAGTAGCATGACATGCATGGTGCCGAATTTGCAGAAACAATCCTCATACCTTCCTCAAAGCCCTCGACATCTTCGCCTACTCTTTCAACTGTCCCAGCGAATTCGTGTCCTATGATAAGTGGAGGAGTTGCAAGTCTGTGGCCGCGAAGATACATCTTCAGATCCGTGCCACACGTTAGTGCCACATGATTGCGAATGAGCAGCTCTCCCCTCCCTATCTTTGGAATATCGACCTCTTCGACCCGTAGCACTCCGGGGCCATAGAAACGGGCGGCTAGCAACTGATTCTCACGTTCCACCTACTCGTGAACCATGACCTTGAGAGATGACTGTGGATCATCTGCAGCTTGGAAGCCATTCACAATGTCGGTGAGACTGAAGCGATGTGTTATCATGCCTGTTAACCGAACAATCTTCTTATCAATAATCTCCAAGGCTCTTCTGATCTCTTTTTCTGTAGTAGAGTAACTCGGAATCAGCTTGATCTCACGTATGAACAGGCTGCTTGCGTCGAACTCAAACATGCTTCCCTGCGGAGGAATTCCGAAAAGGAGAATCTTGCCGCCTTTCCTTACCATCGGAAACGCAGACTGTATTGCCTTCAGGCTTCCTGATGCGACTATTACACTGTCCATCCCACGACCTTCAGTTGCGTCAAGAACCTGTCTGTGCAAGTCTCTGTCGGATGCATTCAGCGCCTCGTCAGCTCCGAACTCCTTTGCCTTCTCTAGTCTGGACTCGATGATGTCCACCGCAATTATCGGGCGAGCACCGGATGCTCGAAGAAGCTGCGTGTGTGTCAGTCCTGCAGGCCCAGCCCCGATTATCAGAACGCTATCTTCCTCCTCAATTCCCAGCCTGTCGAGGCCTCTTATGCAGCATCCTGTCGGCTCCGCGAAAGCAGCCTCCTCGTAGCTCATGTCGTCAGGTATTCTGAAGACAGCTCCTTTGGCTACGTTCTTTTCGGGAACTCGAAAGTATTCCGCGAACCCGCACGGGTCGAGATTGCTCTTAGGAAACTCCTGACAGAGGGTCTGATCGCCACGAAGGCAATAGTAGCAGGTTTGGCAGGACACGTGATGATGCGCGACAATTCGATCACCGCTTGAGTAGTTCTTCACACCCTCTCCTACCTGTTCTATTTCTCCAGCTACTTCATGTCCTAGGATTGGCGGCGTCACCTTTACCCCATGGAGTTTCTCCAGGTCTGTTCCGCATATACCGCATACCTTCATCTTGACGAGAAGTTCTCCACGACCAATTCTCGGCTTCTCGACATTGATGAGCCTAAGTTGTCCTTGAGAATCGACGATAGCAGCTTTCAAGGTGCGGCCAAGTATCATCTGTAGTCTATCTTCTTGGATAAAGGAAGCGCTTTCTCTCACATCTGCGAGTCTTCAACTGGAAATCGCAGCCCGATCCTGAGCCTGCCTCAAGCTCCTATGGGGTCAGCGAACCAGTCCACGGGTTGCGCTTTCGGCCATCATACCCCTGCCTTCTCTATTTGGAACCGATTAGGTTTGTCACAAGATATCGTTGTCTAACTGTAATAGTACTCATGGTCGGCCTGTATTCCGAAATACACGCGTGTTCTAGGGATCTCTTGGCTTGCGTTTTCTTCGATCTGACAACGGAGTCCTACACTTCGCGGTCAAAGGTCGGAGGGGTCTAAACTCTTCAGTGATCTACATGTCTGCCTTTCTTCGAACCGGATTCTGTCCTCTACTCTTTCTTCAAAGCTGTTATCGGGCTCAGTGTTGATGCTCTCCAAGCAGGATAGATGCCCGCCATGACACTTAGAGCGCAGGCTAGAAGGAATACCTGGACAAGATCTGTGGGGCGAAAATATGGAGTGATTGATATTGCGTTTGCCCCCATGGGCAAGAGCTCGATCATGGCATATGCTCCAGCAATTCCGGCGGTCAGTCCCAATAATCCGCCTAGGAGCCCAATTGTGAATGATTCCGTGAGAAACATGAAGAGAATTGTTCCTCCAGTGTAGCCTATTGCCTTCAGTAGCCCAATTTCGCGTGTTCTCTCCATTACGGATGTGTACAATGTTGTGATTATGCCGACAGCACCCACGAACATGGAGACTGCGGCGACAGCGGTGAGAAATCCCAGGAAGGTGCCCATCACTTCATTTATGGTGCTTGCCATCGCTTTGGGCGATGTTATGCCGATATTCTTTCCATAGAACTTTGTGATGTTTGTTTCGACATTGTCGTTAGTTTCGGAGCCTTTCGTGATCACGTAAATGACGTCGTAGATGCTATTCTTTTCAAAGAATGTATTGGCCGCTGAGAGCGAAATGAAGACTTCACTGTCAATCTGCTGGCTCCCGAGCTCGTTGAGAACTCCCCTCACCAAGAAGGCCTTCCTTTTCGTGACTAGCTTCTCAACTCCTCCTTGATTCTCAACCTTTGAGAACTCAATAAACACTGACTGCCCCATGCTTGCAAATGGCTTGTCAAGATTCGATGGGTGAGCAATACTGTGTCCAAGTACGATTCCACCGGAGTCGGTAGATGAGACGAATGCTCCGGACTCGAAGCTAATCTTGGGAGTAACATATACCATCTTGCTTTGATCCATCCCCAGAACTGCCACGGTTTTTGATTCGCTTCCTGATTTCAACGTTCCCCCACCGGTGAACGATGGGATAACATAATCTACGCCCTGAATTCTTTCGAGGGTGCGTACGGTCTGTGATGTAAGTTTTGTTTGCATACCAGATTGCATTTGTGCTTCTGGTCCGAAGGCATTGGCTGAAGGACTGACTATCAGGACGTTAGCGCCGAGAGTGCCTAACTGGTCGCTAATGTAGTTGTTCATCCCTCCACCCAGTCCGTTGATGGAGGTCATCAGTGCTACGCCTATGATCACCATTAGCACTGTGAGGCCTGTTCTCAGTCGTCGCTCTTTCAGGGCTCCAAAGGAAAGTCCAACCAAATCCAGTACAGTCATCGCCTTCACCTCGGTCCTTCTATGGTCTCATCTCTATGGCCCCACAAGCCGGTTCGTTCTTTCTCTATGACTCCATCTCTCAGATGGATGATTCTGCCGGTTCCCTCAGCCAACTCCAGGTTGTGCGTAACGATGACAATGGTCGCGCTTTTCTCATGATTCACGCGAAGCAAGAGATTCTCTATCTCTTGTCCCGTTTTGGAATCGAGATTGCCGGTGGGTTCATCTGCGAGAATGAATGCCGGGTCATTCATGAGTGCACGTGCTATCGCGACACGTTGTTGTTCTCCACCGCTGAGGGCACTTGGTTTGCGATTCAATTTATCGCCCAAACCTACAAGATTCAACAGCTCGTGAACCCTCTTATTCCTCAGCTTCTTCGGCATGCCTGCTACTATGGCAGGCAACTCGACGTTCTTCGCCACCTTCGACCTTTCGATAAGGTTGTAGGATTGGAAGACAAAGCCAATCTTTTTGTTGCGAAATTTGGAAAGGGCTCTCTCTCCCAGCCGGGTTATGTCCGCTCCATCAACCAGTATTTTTCCACTCGTAGGGATATCTAGAGCACCTAGCATGTTTAGCAGGGTAGATTTGCCGCTGCCGGAAGGTCCAACGATTGAAACCATCTCCCCGTGCTTAATCCTCAAGCTTACTCCGTTTAGCGCATGTACTGTAACGAGCCCCATCCTGTAGGTCTTCTTAAGATCGTATGTTTCGATAGCAAATCCTTCGCCTTTGTCTGCCATGCAGATCCTCCTTGCTTCGGACGGGCCGCAAGATTTAGGTGTTTTCAAACCACATGGAACTCGTTGAGTAGGTTGATCCCAGTGATGTCGCGTTCGATCGGATGGATCAAGAAACCAGATCTGCATGTTCTCGCGTTACTGGTGTTTGTTTGCATTATTGCGATTTCGCCGGCGGTTACTCGCAGCAATGCACAAACATCATCAAATCTGTCCATCACATCCTCAACGAATCTACTTGTAGCCTCTCAGAACTGCACCGTACTGCTGGAAATCGAGAACGTTGGTAACTTCCTTAAGGAGCTTGATGTCGCGCTTGCACTTCCTTCCCCACTGGTGCTATTTGGCGATAATCATTGGAGTAGATCTACGTTCGCTCACGGCGATGTGATACGTGCAAACCTCACGATCTTCGCGCCGGCTTTCGCCGCCGGAACAACCATTCAAGGCAGCATAGTGGCCGCGTACAAAGTCATAGGTGAGAGTAACCCGTCAACTGAGACGCACACAATTTCGTTTCTGATCCGAGGCTGGGTTGACCTCAGAGTCTATGAAGTGAGTGTTAGTCCGGACCCTGTCCTACCCGGAGGTGAGTTGACAATCTCGGGCAATATATTGAATCGTGGCGTGATTCCTGCCATGTATGCGAATGTGACGATTGCTGCAGATCCGCCTCTAGTGGCGAATTCCATCAAACCCACCTATGTTGGGGAAGTTGATACCAATGCCCCGGCTCCGTTCAGTGTAACCGCACTAGTTGATCCTAGCACAACTGCGGGCACCTATCGAGCGACGATTCTTCTATACTACCGAGACGATCTTCAACTAGACCATACTATCGTGACTGCAATCAGTTACACCGTTGTTGCGAAGCTACCTCAGACTGAGACGACTAAGACCAGTATCGTCGAGCAGGCGCTCTCGAACCCTATCCAGTTGCTATCGAATCTGCTGTCAAACCAAGTGGTATTGCTTGGACTGGGAGGGCTCATTCTTGCGATCGTTGGTATGTACCTTCGCAGAAGAAGACAACACGCGGCAGAAACCTAGTCGGTTGTCAGATTCGGAAGTGCGCAGATGGAGCGATTTTAGCCTATGTTCCCGCGTGAGCTCATTCAGCAGGGTAGCCTCCGTGCATATGATGGGGGTCTGTACTTGATGGCGATTCCTGTGACGATTGCAGCTGCCACGACGGCCAGACCGATTCCAACCAGCGTTCCTACAAGTCCGCTACTGTAAGACACAACTGGATAGCCACGTATCGGGTCAAGGGACTCTAATGGTCCCATTCGTATGTCACCTCTGCTCTATTATGCGCCAGGCGCACGTTCCACCTACACTTTGCAGCTTACAGCGATGACGCGGCCGACGAAGCAGATATTGAAACTGTAATCCAGTCGAAAAGGAGCATTGCTTTGCCTAAGCTTTGAAACACGGATTCTTTCCGCATCGAATCTCCTCCCGGTCCTATCTCAGCCTTGCTGGTTCGCGAAGCGTAGTGCTTGACAGGAATCGTACACCCTGCGTACGATAATGGACAGGCAGAGACGTGGAGCATTATGCCATCAGCTTTACTTGAGCTAGGCTGTCAAGAGCTCGCTAAGGCATTTCCTGAGAACTCGTGTTCCCGCTCACTGGTACGATTTAGCTCGTTGTTGATTAGAGAACCCGCAGCCTTGGAAATTCCGGAGAATCGAGCTGACAATGGGTCATTGAGGCTATTTAGTTCAGCGAGTGTAACCTTTTTCTAAGCTGAGACTCACTTCAGGAAAGACGTATGGTGTGCATCTGCTATGTACGAGCCTCTTTTGAAGAAGACGCTAGAGGGCGCGATCAAGATCGAGGAAGAATCCTATGCTCTCTACGTCAAAGCGCAAACCATAGCGGAGTTGCCCTCATCAAAGGATTTGCTGAGTGAACTTGCAGAGGCAGAGCTCGGCCACAAGGAAAAGCTTCTCACGATCACACAGAAGTCAGCAAGCGTCTACTGGGCAGGCGTCTCAGAGCTTGGTTCAGAGACTGATGAAATCTGGGATTTGAAGATTG
>CAYGWT010000043.1:0-5502 GCA_964353625.1 uncultured Candidatus Bathyarchaeia archaeon
GTGCAGCCTTGAGCCAGAACCTGTACCTACCCTAGCCCATAATGAGAGCGGTTTTCTAGATCTGGATCCCCGAAGAGATTAAAGTTGAAGTCCTTGTGACCCCGGCGGCTTGCGAGGCATGGTTATTGTCTCGTCCATAATGCCAACCTCGCCTGGTTCGATTCTAGCCACGACGTCAAATTCTCCATAGACAACTTGCGCTTCTGTAACGCCAGGAAGTCTCCGCAGATCCTTCGCGACACTATGATCCTTACCAACATCTATCAATAACAGTAGGTACGAAACCAGAGGTTTCACTGGGGTCATGTCTTTGAATGATGCCTGAGACACAGAAACACTTGCTCAAACGGTGGACATATTGAACTCGCCCCGTGGGTGGCGTGAGGTTGATCTTTGCCCGTTGAGCCGACTGAAGCGCACGCCATATCTTTAGGTGGCGTTGCACAGTCAGAAGCGATGGGTGAAGCGCGTGGAGAGTTTCGGAATCGCAGGTTACGGGGGTAGAGGAAAGCTCATTGCACGCAAACTCGCCGAGCTTGGATTCAAAGTCGAGGGGGTCTATGACTCAAATCCAGCTCAATTGAGTGAAGCACCCTTCCGAACCTTCACAGACCTCGACGCTCTCCTCAAGCTTGATCTCTCCGTCCTTGCGATCGCTACGTGGCCTCCAAGTCATGCGAAGATTGCGGTGAGTGCCCTTGAACATGGCCTTGATATTTTCGTCGAGAAACCAATGGGAGCGACCATTGACCAGAGTCTCCAGATTGTTGAAGCTCAGAAACGATCGGGAAGGCTGGTGATCGTGGGTTACGTTGAGCGTGTGAATCCCGCGATTGTGAAGCTACGTGAAATCGCCGATCTCAAGGATGTTGTGAGATCGAGAGAGATCCGTATTGGCATGGCTCCATCATCGACCGATGGCGCGGGGGTGCTCCTCGATTTGGGTTCCCACAGTATTGACATGGCTTACCATCTCTTCCATGCAGAGCCTAGGGTCAGGAGCGCGATTCTGACGACTGAGCAAGAGGGAACACCAGAGTACGAATGCATGGTTGAACTTGACTACGGAAATACGAGATCGTACGTCGAGGTTCGGCGCACGAACATACGGAGACGTCGCCTCGAACTTGACACCGACCAGGAGTATTATGAGGTCACATACACTCCCGCCGCTCTTAAGATTGGGTTTCCACCGCCTAAACTTCGCAAGAGGCCCCAAAGCTTCGAGGATCTCGAACAGCTCTCAAGGAATGTGGAGACGACCTTTGAGCTTCCGAGGGAGGAACCCATTAACATCATGCTTCAACGCTTTGCGGAATCTGTTAAGAAAGGGTCGGTGATCGCGCCGCTATGCAGTGCCGATGAGGCACTTGTAACAGCGAGAGCCATCGATGACGCAAAGAAAGTAGCCGAGTACAGGTACTTCAAGAAAGCCTACATTTGATCTCATTTCAATGCAATTCTGACGGCGCCCCGTTCTAACAATCTAGGGTACGTCGAAATGGAGCATGGCCTTTTCCTCGTCACGGAAGATGATTGTCAAGGGTACACCGATCATGAAAGTCTCGATGCGCTTTCTGGGGCGAACATGTATCCAGATATTCTCTCCCCAGTTCCGTGTGTCAGCGTTTTTCATAAGACGGCGAAAGACGCCGCGCATAGTACATGATGCCCGATCGATTGCCTCATTGGCGTTGGCATCGCTAATGGGCAGGATCTCAGCATTTCCTCGAAACTGGATACTTCTCGGTGGAGCAGGTATCATTGGCCAAGGCACGGGAATGTGAACTGCGACCCTCTGAACGCGCCGGATGTTACGAGCTTTAGATGTATTCGCGCTAGTAGGAATGTAGAGGTCAAGATCGCGCGCGAAGTAACAAACGCCGGCAACATGCGGGCCGTAAAGCCCTTGGGTTGCAAGTATGCAGAAATTCCGTTTTGCAACAAGACGAGTGAGATCTTCGAGCGTATAGGGCACGAGTATTGCTCCCTCCGGTTCGCGCAGTCTTGCCGCTCTGCCACGTAGATTTGGCGCCGGGAGAGGGATTCGAACCCCCGAGGCCCAAAGGGCCACAGGCTCTCCAGACCGGCATTTGGCGGACTCAAGGCCTGCGCCTATAGACCGACCACCATGGGTCGTTAATCCACTCGGCCTTCGGGATGCGATATTATCACTCATATCCCGGCAGGTGTTCCCGGCACCACAAGATCTGTATCGAGACCGAGTCATCTAAAAAGACTTTGCCGACGGAAACTGTCTGATTGACAAATGAGGCGCGCAAGAACGCATTTACGTCCGAATGCGGTTGTCATGTCGAAGCTCTCATGCCAAAGCAGAGGCGTTCACGACACAAACTTCTACCACACATGGCTGACGCATATCTCGAAGTGCGTGCGCCGACGCTCGCCGCCGTTTTTGAAGAGTCTGCGTTTGCTATGTTCGATGTTATGACCGATCCGACTGCGATCAAGTCCGAATTCACAGATCAGTTTGAGGTGACTGCTCATGATCGGGTCTCTCTCCTTCACGATTGGCTTGAGCAGCTCCTGCTGAAGTTTGACCTAGATGGAAAGGTCTATTCGAGGTTTCATGTAGAGAAGATCGAGGAGCAGAACGGAAATGTGCGCCTTGTCGCGGAGGCACAGGGAGGCATCTTCGCGAGGGGCCGCCATCCTGCGAAGGTTGAGATAAAGGCGGTCACCTATCATCGAATGGAAGTAAGAGCTGCCCGGAGAGGGTACGTCGCCCGGTATATCCTTGATCTCTGAACTCGATCTGGATTTCGAGCACCCTACTAGCCCCAAGGCAAGCAAAGTACATCAGTCCAAGCTTCATTCTCATGACTCGGTACCTCAGATATGAACGCGCTCGAGCAGGCGTACGCTCCTCCTCTTAAGAGACGATGGAAGCTCACGGTGGCAGTTCCATGTTCCTTCGTCGCCGACGTCCCTCACCTCCGAGAAAAGACGAGTCGGCTCGGTTTCCTTGGGCGGGCGCTCGGAATCTTCAGAGTCGACGAAGTTGTGATCTACGCCGACCTACCGGCTGGTGAATCGGCAAGTCAAGGTCACTTCATTGACTCAGTGCTTAGCTACATGGATACGCCCCAGAACTTGAGAAAGCATCTGGTGCGAATGAATCCTCAGTTGCGTTTCGCGGGGATTCTCCCGCCTCTTCGCACTCCTAATCATCCAGTCTCTCCGAGACTATCCGATTTGAAGGCCGGCGATATCAGAGAGGGCGTGGTGATGGAGGCGAACGCGCAAATTAGTCGGGTTGACATCGGAGTTGGATCGCTCGCGGAAATCCCTGCGAGACTTGATCGTGGATCTCGTGTGTCTGTTCGGATCAACAGAGTGGCTCCGAAGATCGTCGCTGAGTTGATCGATCACAGCCGGATAGACATATATTGGGGCTTCCGGGTTACGTTGAAGAACCTCCCTCTAGGGAGGTTCATTCAAGAGAGCGGGCCGGACGTGGTTATCGCCACGTCAATACGTGGAGAGAAAGTGGACGCAGTGCTTGAGCAATTGAGGATATCGATAACGGGGGCTTCCAGTGTACTCCTTGCATTCGGCTCCCCGAAACGAGGACTTCATGAGATCATCGCACAAGAGGGCCTGAAGCTCAGCACGGTTGCAGCATTCACTGTAAACTTTGTTCCAGATCAAGGAACGCGGAGCGTCCGAACCGAAGAAGCTGTCTACTCGGCTCTTACATTCTTGAATACAATTAGTGGATAGGTGAGCTGACATGGGACACAGGAAAGTTTCCGCTCCAAGACGAGGATCACTCGCATACCTTCCAAGAGCGAGAGCCTCCAGCTGGATCGGGCATGTAAGATACTGGCCGACCGGCATCAAGGAGGCTAAGCCGCTGGCATTTGTTGGGTACAAGGCGGGGATGAGAACCGCCGTCGGGGTTGACAATAGAGAAGGCTCTCTAACATTTGGAAAGGAAATTGCGTTTCCAATCACGATCGTCGAGACACCACCGATGGTTGTAGTGGCGCTGAGAGCCTACGTGAAGACGCCGAAGGGACTTCAGACGCTTGGCGAGGCTTGGATGGAGAAACCGCAGAAGGAATTGATGCGTCTTCTGTCCTTGCCAGAATCTATCAATCACGGCGAAATGCTGACAAAGATAGAGTCTTCACTTGAAAAGCTCAGCGAGATCAGAATACTGCTAGCAACCCAACCTAAGATCGTCCGCCTCGGCAGGAAGACTCCTGAACTCCTCGAAGTGAAACTGGGCGGCGCGACGCCAAGAGAGCAATTCGAGTATGCCCGAAATCAGCTTGGGAAGGAGGTCAAGATCTCTGACACCTTCAAGGAAGGTGACTGGTTAGACGTGATCGGGGTAACTAAGGGTAAAGGGATTCAAGGGCCAGTGAAACGATTTGGAATTCGTCGCAAGTTTCACAAGGCAAGAAAGACGGTTAGGCAGGTCGGCTCGATTGGAGGATGGACTCCCCACTATGTCATGTATTCAGTTCCACGCGCAGGGCAGATGGGTTTCAATCAGAGGACCGAGTACAACAAGCAAGTGGTCAAGATCGGGCAAGAGGGCAAGGATGTGACGCCGAAGGGAGGATTCATCAGATACGGAGAAATCAAAGCTGAATACGTAATGCTATACGGCACTGTCCCTGGCCCGGCAAGGAGAGCGATAACTCTTCGGCGTGGGGCCAGAGGCACAGATGCGCCTCCACCCACGTTCGATTACCTAAGCCTAGAATCCGTTCAGGGGAGCTAAGCATTGACATCCACTTCCAAAAACATAGAAGTCTACGATATCAGCGGCAAACCGCATGAAAACATTGGTCTGCCTTCCGTTTTCTCAGCGCCGTTCCGCCCAGACGTGATACAGAAAGTCGTTGTCGCTCTTCACAGCAGAACATACCAACCACAGGGCAGGAACCCGATGGCTGGAAAGCGAACGACTGCCGAGTCTGTTGGAGTCGGCAAAGACCTTGCTCGAGTTCCGAGGATCAAGGGCGCAAATAGAGCCGCTTTCGCACCCATGACCGTCAAAGGCCGCTTGACTCATGCACCGTCGCCACAGCGAAGGCTCGCGAAACGCATCAACAAGAAGGAGCGCCTTCTAGCTCTTTGGTCAGCCGTAGCAGCAACAGCCTCCAAGGATCTCGTCGCGTCCAGGGGCCACGAATTCAAGAAGGTACCTAGTATCCCATTGGTGGTCTCAGATGAATTCCAGAAGCTGAAGACCACGACGGAAGCTAAGAAGGCTTTCGAAGAACTTGGCCTCTGGGATGATGTCACGAGGGCGCGTAGCGGCACAAAGATACGTGCAGGCAGAGGATGCGCGAGGGGTAGACGAATCAAGCATCCGCGAGGTCCATTACTCGTCGTACTGAAAGATGAAGGGATTGGGAAAGCAGCCCGCAACCTGACCGGCGTCGATATCGTTGAGGTGTCGAATCTGAACGTTGAGGACCTTGCTCCTGGCACTCATGCTGGAAGGCTCACAGTATGGACAAA
>CAYGWT010000044.1:0-4652 GCA_964353625.1 uncultured Candidatus Bathyarchaeia archaeon
GTTCCTGCTCGTCAAGAGGCGAGCTTTGGAGCTGTACCTGTGATCAGATCTCATGCCCAAACCTGCGTATGTTCCGTCACGTAACAGACGAGATTCTGAATCCATCGTATTATGCCATGAAGCTGGAGGGGTATAGGTCACTTGGGAAAGATGGCCTTTGAAGATCTAACAGATCTGCTTCGGTGCATCAGAACGTCCAGGGACGTTCTGGTCCCGCCTCTTCCCGGATTCGACTGTGGTGTTCATAGGCTTGGGAAAGATCGATGTGTCGTTGTGGCAACTGACCCATGCATCAATGTTCCAATCGAACATTTCGGATGGCTTCTCGTCCACTACTCCGCATCAGACATTTCGGTCTTCGGCGCTTCGCCACAATTCTGCACGATCAATCTGCTTGGTCCTCCTGGCACTCGCTCACTGGTATTCAGAGATGTTATGAGACAAGTCTGCATAGCGACAGAAGAACTCCGCACCATCATTATTACTGGACACACAGGTGTCTACGATGGAATAGAGACACTCCTTGGAGTGTGCACAGTCTATGGAATTCTCCGAAAGAAGGATCTGATTACTCCAGCTGGAGCGCGCCCGGGCGACCTGATCCTCTGCACCAAGCCCATAGGCCTAGAGGTCCTAACGAATCTGGCCATACGCAGAAAGAGGTTAGCGACAAAGCTGTTCGGGGCCGAGAGAACGCGTTATTTGGCAACGCGCATTCGAATGCAGTCTTGTGTTCGAGAAGCGCATGCACTCGCCAAGAGCGGAGCTGTTTCCGCCATGCACGATCTCACAGAGGGAGGCCTCGTTGCCGCTCTAGGTGAACTGGCGAACGCCTCGAACGTGGGGTTCACCTTGGACTACGGGAACCTCCACGTCTTGCCTGAGCTGAAAATGCTGGCAGATCATTTCGAGCTTTCAAGAGATCAGCTCCTATCCATGTCCTCGACGGGTACGTTGTTGGCAGCAATCTCTCCTGGACACGAGGGCAGGATTCTGAAGAAGCTCGCTGGAAACGGAATCAATGCGCGGGTGATAGGAGCATTCACCAAGGCAAAACAGCGGATCATCAAACACAACGGTCGAGAGACTAGCTTCCCGCAGGGCTTTGACGACCCTTATGCTGAGATAATCGGCACCTGCTCCTAGCCGACGTGTTCCCACGCGTTAGGCTTCTGCGAGGTTACGATTGGGCCTCTGACCAGGGCAAGCTTATCAGCCGTGCGTAGGTAGCTCAATTGTCATCTGGGTGGGGTAGACGAAATTGGATTTCAGTTTCACTGAGGAGCAGGAACTCTTTGGACGTACCGTCCGGGAATTCGCGCAGAAAGAGGTTGCTCCGAAGATTCGGGAGTACGAACGAAAAGGCCAGTTTCCATGGGATGTCTACCGCAAATGGGAAAGGCAGGCTTGCTTGGCCTGAGACTCCCAAGGGAATATGGTGGTCAAGAATCCGATGCGACGACTATGGCGATCGCGGTTGAAGAGCTCGCTCGAGCAGGTTGGCAGATACCGCTAGGCGACATCATGGCTGAGATACTCTACTTGCATGGATCGCAGCAGCTGAAAGAGAAGTAGTTGCGTTCACTCGCGACCGGCGAGAAGATGCTCGGCATCGCCTCAACTGAGCCTGGTGTGGGGTCGGACGCGGGATCGATCTCAACTCGCGCTGTGAAGAAGGGCGGTGAATATGTGATCAACGGGGAGAAGCAGTGTATCACTGGCATCAACGAGTGCGCCGCGTATTGTTTCATGGCTAGAACAGGGCAGAAGAACGATGCTAGGGGAGTCAGCATGTTTCTCGTCGAGACTGATCGCGCAGGTCTCGAGAAGTATCTATTTGACGCGCTTGGGTGGAGGTTGTTCTCGTTCGGGGGATTTGTGCTCAAGGATGTGGTCGTGCCCGCGAGCAACCTTATTGGAGAAGAAAACAAGGGCTTCTACTATGTTATGGAAACTTTCGACCTTATGCGTGCATACATTGCGCTTTGGACGGTTGGAATGGCTGAGGCAGCGCTTGAGGAATCCATGGAATACGTGAAGCAAAGGAAAGCCTTCGGAAGCCCAATTGGTAAGTTCGAGTCGGTTCAATTTCGAATCGCTGAAGACTACACGACACTCCAGGCAGCAAGGCTCCTTTGCTACAGAACATTCTGGTTGAAGGACAAGAATCAACCATTCACAAGAGAATCGGCCATGATAAAATTCTGGGTTCCTCAGGTAGCCTTCAATGTCGTGAATGACTGTATACAGAACCGCGGAGCAGTAGGCTTCACAACAGAGACTCTAGATGAATACCGTTTGAGAGAAATCAGAGGGGCCATGATCGGCGACGGCACATCAGACATCATGAAGATGATCATCGCAAGAGAACTCTTGGGCAGAGAATTCATTCCATATCGTTAGAGATCAAGAGGCAAATTCACCATACACAAAACGGTCAAGCGGTCGGCAGATTCTTGCTCGATGCGGAGGCCCAAACCAGAATGATGCCAAGATCTCCGCTCAGCCAGACGCCGTCGAGCTTCGGGCCGGTCACGCTACGAAGATACCTCAGAGCAGGTTACAGGCTTGTGGGAAGACACTCAGGCATTCAGATCTGCAGATGGGCACGTTCTGCACTCATGGGACGCAGACTATGCTACAAGAGATGGTATGGTATCCAGAGTCACATGTGCCTGCAGCTTACTCCTTCACTGCAGTTCTGTAACCTACGTTGCACCTTCTGTTGGCGCTTCCACACAGGTGAACGATTCAACTCGGAACAAGCTTGGGATCCTCCCGATTTGATTCTGGATGAAGCGATTATGGCACAACGGAAACTCCTCTCTGGCTTCAAAGCAAATCCACATGTAACGGGGAAACTGTTCGAAGAATCGATGAACCCTAAGCACGTCGCAATCTCTCTCGATGGGGAACCAACTCTCTACCCACATATCGGGTCGCTCATCCACGAGATCGATCGAAAGGGAATGACATCTTTCCTAGTAACCAACGGCACCATGCCTGAAAGACTTGAAGAGATTGCAGAACGCAAGACGGAGCCTACGAACCTGTACTTGAGCTTGTGTGGGCCAGATAGTCAAACGTACGAAAACGTGACACACCCAATATTTCCCGACGCGTGGCAGAGAGTTCTGACGAGCCTTCGATTAATGCGTCACTTCGAACGATCCCGAACAATCCTGAGGCTCACACTCGTAAAGGGGGAGAACATGAACAGCCCAGAGAAGTACTCGAAACTTGTAACAGAGGGAGCAGTGGATATCGTCGAGCTCAAGGGATATAGTTGGCTGGGAGAATCGAAGCAACGATTACCGATCACCGCAATGCCATATCACTCCGAGATCAGAGAATTCGCAAACCGAATTGCGAGAACCACGGGATACGAGTATGTCGCTGAGGACGCGGTAAGCAGGGTCGTTCTTCTCGCACGAGATTCATCTACGCTAGATCTCTCGCTTGACAAATTGTGAGACTGACGCCTCAATGGTGATCGGTGGCGCTCGACATTGAGGCTACTCACGAAATCTGCAAAGAAATGCCTAGACACGGGACAGCTTTCTCGTCTCAAAAAAGGTATTGACATAGTTGGAGACATAGCGATCTTGAAGCTTCCGGACGAATTTCGGTATGAAAAGCGCCAAATTGCGGAGAGCCTACTTGATCTCGCACCTAACCTCAGAGTCGTCTTGGAACAGACGGGTCCGGTTGGTTCGCAGTTTCGAACCCGGAAGCTTGAATGGTTGGCGGGTGAGCAACGGACCGAGACCTTGCACCGCGAGTATGGCTGCCAATACCGAGTCGATCTAGAGACGATGTATTTCTCACCGAGGCTCAGTCATGAACGAAAGCGAATTGCTGATTTGGTTTCTCAGGGAGAATGTGTTGTAAACTTTTTCGCTGGAATGGGATCTTTCTCAATAATGATCGCGAAGCACTCACACCCCTCAAGAGTCTATTCCCTCGACATCAACCCAGCCGCCGTTCGCTATCATGCCATGAACAACGTGCTTAACCGAGTACGAGATAGAATAGATGTGATCTGCGGAGACGCGAACCAGCTAGTGGCCTCTTTTCTCAACGGATGCGCTGATCGAGTCCTGCTGCCGTTGCCTGAATTGTCATTGCAGTCTCTTCCGACCGCGAAAAGCGCATTGAAGAATGGTTGCGGGGTGGTACACTGCTATGTGTTCATCGACTCAAATCATAGATCAGCGGCAAGCATGCAGGCTTTGCTGAAGTTGAGTCCTGTGTTTCGACAGGTGGGCGTAGCGGAGGACGGCATAGAATCGCATGTGGTTAGAAGTGTTGGCCCCTGTCGCTATCAAGTCTGCTTGGACGTGCGCATGTGAGTGAGGTTGTTAAGGGCGTGTTCTTGCGTCAAGAACCACTTCGATTCTTGTGCCTGCACGCTTCCGAAAATACCATACCTCAGCTACTCCGGCGTAGGCTTGTGCCCAAAGCTTGAGGGTCTCCCTGTCTCCAGGCCTCAGTCTGGCTTGCCCACTCTTGACTTGAATCATGCGGACGAGTCCGTTCTTCCCGGCGAAGACGTCCACGGGCCCGTGAGATGCTGCGCTTCTGCTGCAGTACCACCCTTCGCGTCTCAGTTTCTTTAGCACTTGGTACTCTCTACTTCTGCCTCGCGTGTA
>CAYGWT010000045.1:0-8819 GCA_964353625.1 uncultured Candidatus Bathyarchaeia archaeon
CCGCCAGCATCGAGCGCTCAGTGAAGAGCACGCGTGCGAAACTCGAGGGAACCCCCGAGATTAAGAGTGAGAAGATTCAGGGGCATGATGCTGTCTACACTCATGCACGGATGGTTGTCGAACGTGGAGGCTTCCCGTTCGGTACGCGTCGAGTGGTACAGGACTCGCACTCCATGCACCTGCAATGTGATGACTCAGGAAGGTTCTACGTAGTGTATGCTTTCGCGCGCCCTGAGACATCCGAACAATTGGGAAAGTTCTTCGAACCGATAATGTCCTCCCTCAAGTGCCACATGCCTTAGGCTCGGCGTTCTTTTGCTTCTCGGACAATACCTCACTCTCTTTTCGATGTATGCTCTTAAGGGTGAGAGACCGCCACACATCGTGAATCCAGAAGTTCTTGTCGTATAGTCCTCGTACCCAGTCTTCAATATGCCACAACTCTGCCTCAGAGTCATCGGCAGGGCAAAAGATGATGCATGGGTCTATCTGAATCAATGATGATGGTCCGGGATCTAGATGCAGCGATCAGCAGACTGAAGGTGGTTTGGGCATCAACCCGTGAGCCATTCGAAGTCGAAGGATTAGGGAAAGATCTAACATGGCGCGAAAACGCGCTTCCCAAAGTGAGTTGCGTGGGACTACTGGCAGGAAGCCTTGAGAATAGCTGTCTTCAAGGATCCTGATGGCGTCATAATAGACTCCGTCGAACGATCATCACAGTGAGGGAAGTCTCAATCATATCGAAGGCTTGTCCTTGAGCAAACTTGAGAGAAGCGCGATCTGGGCTGCGTCCTCGGTCCAATCAAGGTGCTTGAAAGCTTCGTATATGTCAGCACCAACTGCAACAACACCATGCCCGCTCAACAATGCTGAGAGTACAGTCCGATCGGAAAATGCCGCTGTGACTATTTCGGCAAGTTCATGTGAACCTGAAGGGGCAAAGGCGAGTAGTGGCACCGTCTTCAGTATGAAGCGCCCAGGGCCTGAGATTAGTGGGAGCTCTCGGTTTACGACAGCGTATGAAGTGGCATATGGTGGGTGCGCATGCAAGATGGCGCCAACATCTGGCCTAGCCTTGTATATCCCCAAATGGAACCTTAGTTCAATGGAAGGTTTCTGAGCACCATCCACGGAATTTCCATCAAGGTCTGTCACGACAACGCTCGAATTAGGGTCTAGGTGGGCAAATGCCATGCTCGTGCCTGTGGATTTTATGCATACATGATTTGTCTCTGGAACTCGGATGCTAATGTTGGCGCTGCTGCCCGGCGACCAACCCTTAGACGAGGCCAACTGCATGACACGACAGATCTCTATCTTTGACTGCTCGTACAAATCCGTTGATCGGACCTCCACTATTTGACAGCAGAGGCATTCACTCTTTTAGGGTAGCTGTGACTGAAAGAACCGGAATCAGAAGAGTTAAGGCTAATATCGATACGCCCGCAGTGTGTGACGTCTTCAAACAGGAGCACTTTCGAGATGAGTTCAAAGTCTCAGGTCATAGAGGACCTAAGGAAAGCAGTGCTTGATTTGGATGCGGACAGAGTTAGAGCCGCCGCTCAGGAGGCGGTTCGACTTGGAATCGATCCCATCGAGGCAATCGATGATGGTTTGGCGAGAGGTGTTCACACGATTGGGGAAAGATTCGCCGCGGGCGAAGCTTTCCTCACGGAACTTGTGATGGCCGGAGAAGCGATGAAAGCAGGAGTCGAGGTTCTCAGACCAATCATACTCAAGCGCAAGTTGCAGCGGAAGAGTACCGGAATCGTGGTCATTGGAACTGTTCGCGGAGATATCCACGACATAGGAAAGAACATCGTTGCGGTGATGCTGGAAGCAGGAGGTTTCGAGGTAAATGACCTCGGTGTGGATGTATCTCCGGACAACTTTGTGGACAAGACCAAGGAGTCAAACGGACAGATAGTTGCCATGTCAGCATTGCTCACCGTTTCGACTCCGGAACAGAAGAACACGGTCGAGGCGATCGAGAAGGCCGGTATCCGGAAGAATGTGAAAATTGCTGTAGGCGGAGCTGCGGTCACCGCGGAATGGGCGCGTGAAATAGGAGCGGACTGCTACAGCGACAATGCCGTTGATGCCGTAGAGCTATTCAAGAAGCTAGTGGCTTCATAGAAGCTCAAGGCCTGTTGTTCAGACCATATTGAGTGTATGGTCTCGAAACCTTCTGTCCATGCCAGTCTTTCTTTGTCAGCGGATAAGGAGGTCGCTGACTAATGCTGGCTCGCGTCCCCAAGTCAGAGTCTCCAGATGCCGAAGTCTCCTACCGTTTGAGCAGTCTCAACCGTTTCATACCATTTCTTTCTTGTGCCGATCGTTGACCGCATCTTCCAGCCAGTGGTCTTGGGTTCGTTCTCGATTCTCTCAAGAAGCTTGGAGATCTTTGAGGCTATGTCGCTCTTTTCTGTATCGTTCAACTCGGCCATCTCTGAGACAGTCTTCTTCAAGCCTTTCAGATTCGTCGTCGCAGTGTACCAGAACCCCCAGTCCTTCGCGAGGAGCGAAGCAATAAAGCGCACATCAATAATCTCTGGCGTCTGCTCTTCTTCCAATGAGTGAGCTCGCAGAAGTAGCAATGTGTCCTTGAGATCCTTCTCGCTGAATGATACTATCTGCAGCTTCTCAAGCAGTAGGTCTGCAAGAGAGATTGTGGGAAAGTCTAGTTCAAGCCTTTTTCTGAAATCAAGTGGGTGGTTCGCAGCCAGAAGCTTATCGAAGAAGACATCGGCGTAGAACCACCCGTCCGGGTGGAAGTATATGTGGCGTTGCGTCGATGCAGAAGATAGTGTCGTCCGCCTCTTGCGGTAGCCGACTGATTCGAAGAACTTGCGTACGTTGTCTCGAGATTTCAGGTATGACATGAAGTCTAGGTCAGTGTATTCCTGTTCTTTGGGACCAAGCCTACCTAATCTCTTTGCGAATTCATTGTACTCGCTGCTGTGGAGGCGAATGGCAACACCCCCGATTAGTCTGAGGGGAATCTGCGCCATTGTTGCTTCATCAATGATCTTTCGCCCCTGTTCTAGGAAAGCTTCTGTTGGCACAAGCCCTCCCCATTCAGGAGGCATCTTGATGATTCTCTCTTCGGTCAAGCTACGCTACCAAATCAGAACTCCTGATGCAATGAACGTTAAAGCTTTCCACGGACGCGCTAACGACCACGAAATGCCCGCTCTACCACACTGTCTAGTCTTCTTCCAACAGCTCTAGGATGACTCTGACTCTCTTGCCGATGGACAGCTTCGAAGCTTGATCAGCCGGAATGAACCATTCCTCAAGATTAGCCCCTGAGACGCCGCCAAAACCGGGCCCCATTATCATCGCTCCGGGAATTGCAGTGCGAAGCTGCTTCGCAATGTTCTCCGTCATCTGCTGGCTCATCCTCTCTTGCTCAGATTGAGGATATGGTCTAACTCGCTGTTCAAGCGTCTCTTCGTCAAGTTTCACCTGAACGCGGACCTTCACTGGATCTTCACTTTGCATTATGCCGACTATTGTGCCGGTTTTCTGGATTTTCATTCTACGGCCCCGATCCCGTTATGATGCTAAGACTCCGATATGACCTGATCGCTTGCGGGAGAGTTGATTATTGGATGCAACGTGGTTTGGTTTGTTGCGGCTCCGTCTGACTACATTGCGAACCTTTGCCGCACCCACAGTTATTTGCTATTCTACGTGTACTCTGAAGAGGTCTATGTCGGGTCCTAGTTGATCCAAGAAGTCTCTGGCAGCTCGATTGACATCTCTTGATTGAGTGACGTATCGTCCCACGATTATGATATCTGCGTGCGCGTCCAACGCGTCTTTGAGGTTGCTTGGTTCAATCCCTCCAGCGACGGCAACTAGTACCTTTCGGTCTTTGAAGGTTTTCTTGATCTCGCCGACCAAGCTCCACTTCGGGCCTCCGCTTTTCTCCTCATCAATTCCTCTGTGGATTATTACGACGTCTGGAGGTTCCTTGTAGCTTCCGAGCACCTGAATGGGGTTTGTGACATTCATCATGTCGACGAATGAGTAGACGCCCAACCTCTTTGCTTCATAGATGAACTTGTCTACCGTCTCTTTCGATGCGAGCCCTGAAGCGACCACTGCGTCTGCAGTCTCCTCGAAAGCGACATCAACCTCCACTTGGCCTACGTCGAGTGTCTTCAGGTCAGCCACGATGAATGAATCCTTGGCGAAAGGTCGCAGCTCGTGTACAATTCCGGTTCCATACTTCTTGACGAGCGGTGTTCCTGCTTCAATTACAATTCTGTCGCTAGCCGGGAGGTGTTGCAGGATGTCTTTTGCCCTTTCAATTTCTGTAACGTCAAGTGCAATTTGAAGATACGGTGGATTCCACAGGCGAGGAACTCTGAATCCCATGATTGGGTGGATTGCCCTATCCTTTTCATACATGAGCTTCTCTAGACTGGGGTAGTTTGTAAGCGCCCTCCTCAAAGCGAGTTTCGTCGCGCCATAATTGTAGTGATAGATCTTCCGGTAGTCTCGTGCATCAGGGTGAATGAAGACGCTGCAGATGATTACCCAATCGTCGATTTTCTCTTTCGGGAATATTCCTTCCTCAACGGCGTCTGCAACGGCCTTGGCAACTGCTGCTTGAGCTGGACCGAAAATTCTACCTGCCTCATCCATTCCCTTGACAGTCACTTTCGGTACGATCAATGTGTGAGGTTTAGGCGGAAGATTCGGCCGTATCACGGCCAGAAGCGGAGTGTGGCCCGCGGATAGATGGGTAAGGCCACTGACGAAGGCTTGTCCCACCGGCCCATTTTTGTCACCGACGATCAGGTCAATGTGCGCTACTTCCGGCGATTTGCCGACGAGCGCCTCGCCAATCAAGAACGTGTTCTCATTCACAGAACAAACACTCGCAGCCCATGCAAATGGTACTTCAGTTGGGTTTCTCTTAAATGAGTTGTCTTGTGAGATTCGCGGATATCCAGCATTTGAAATGGCCCACGAATTGACAGTCGGTCTGGACCCTGACGAATAAACGACCTCAAGGACTATTGGAGAAGCGTCTACACGATTCACCTAAGCGAGAACACAGCTCGCGAACATTGGCACAGTTGTATAGAGATACATCTGTATGTCGCGTCTTGGTGAAACGCAAGACGATCCGCTTGATTATTTGTGAATTTGAAATCAGAGCCACCCGTACCGCCTTCATGCTCAATCGTCATGATTATAGCCCGTGTGTTGCCACACATAGTGGCGGATGCCTATCCAAAGTGAAGTAATATGACGAATGGTCCAAAATTGGGCGAGGTTGCGCCTGACTTTGAAGCTAGGGATCAAGGTGGGAATGTTGTATCGTTAACCTCATTCCGCGGACACCCCGTCGTCCTGTACTTTTATCCAAAAGACAATACGCCAGGATGCACTGCAGAAGCATGTTCGTTCAGGGATTCTATGAGCCCAATGCGAGATCGGGGAATCGCGGTACTTGGGGTCAGTGTGGATTCGGAAGAATCGCATGCAGGATTCGCATCGAGATACAAGCTCAATTTCACTCTCGTATCATATGTGAAGAAGAATATCGTGCGGGCGTACGGAGTTCTGGGCCCTTTTGGGATGGCAAGAAGGGTGACTTACATCATAGGCCCTGACGGAATCGTGAGGCATGTTTTCTCTCATGTGAACACTAGGACTCATGCTGCTGACGTTCTCAGTAAGATGGAAGAACTTGGATTAACATAGCTCAGTGATTTCTCAGCGCATCGCAAATGATACTGGATATTGCCCTCAAGGAGGAGCGCTGCTTTAGGATGCCTTGTGTTGACGTAGGTGGATCCGGCATGAGATAATCACACGCGTTCGCAGCTCATGATGTCCTTTAGGTCAAACCCACAATCTGGGCAAACTTCATCAAAAGCAGCCTGCACGCCCTTGGGCCCGACAAATCTTCGTGTAACCAGTAGGACTTCGTCGCATAATGTGCAATAATATACCATGTATCGACCTTGTGGGTATGGTGTGATTGTTGTGCGAGTTCATCAAGTTTCCATGTTTTCGCGACATCGATCCGGAGTGTCACTACAGTAAACTATCTCCAAGTTTCAAGGTGGATAGATTAATCTCCTCTTCGAGCCTTGGGCTGTGCGTCCTCGATTCCTTTCTCAGTTATTGCAAAATATGTCTCCGATTCTGGAAGACATGGCGAGTCTATGATGCGGGCGCAACGGAGATTGTTTGAGGCTTTCTTGAGCATAACTCGATGGGTCGACGCATGAGCAAGAATATTTCCACCTGCTGGCCTGATAGGATCTCCGAAGAAAGCTTGAGGATTCGCTTGGACTTGGTTAGTCAAGACGACGGCCAAGTTCAGTGTTTGAGCGATCCGCGCAAGTTTATGCAAATGTGCGTTGAGTCTCTGCTGACGTTCACTTAGATTCTCTCGACCAATGTATTCGCTCCTAAAGTGTGAAAGCACCGAGTCGACTATGATTAGTTTGATGTTCTCTTCCTTGCAGAGCTTGAAGGCATGATCCGTTGTGAGGATCTGATGATCACTATTGTAGGTGCGTGCGATGAAGACTCCTTCAAGGACCTTATCTGCGTCAAGCGACATCGCCTGTGCAATCTGATGAATGCGTTGGGGAGCAAATGTGCCCTCACTATCTAGGAATAGGACTTTGGCATCAAATCCGCCTTGTTGTGGCGGAAGCTGAGCTGTGATACAGAACGTCATGCACAACTGAGTCTTGCCAGTGCCAAATTCTCCTATGAATTCGGTCATGGCTTGAGTTTCAAGACCACCACCAAGTAACTTATTCAGGTTCTCGGAACCTGTGCTTAGGCGGAGCAGAGATTGACGTTTATCGTAGAGCTGTTTTGCTGTTAGAAGGTCTACATGGATGGTCTGACGCGCGGCGCGTACAATCTTGATCGCCACGGAGGATTCTAGTCCTGCCTTGTCGACAAGTTCCCTGATAGGCGCGACTGCTATTGCTTCAATAGAGTCGAAGCCAGCTTCCTTGAGTTTGTTCGCGGTTACTGGACCTACACCATCCAAGTCCTGAATGCTCTCTAACGTATCAGACAAGTGTAATCGAATTGAACACAACCAGGCTTTGAATAAACGATTGAGTAGGCGAAAGCGGATGGAGAGATCCGTGAAAGTTATCCTTCGGCACACCAAAAAGACCTGTAAAAAGCACTTCCACAAAACGCTGTCAGTCTCCGCTCGACTGCACAATATTCTCGACGCAATCTCGAGTGCGAGACTGCAATCCCAAACTCTCGATAGCTGATGCCCAAAGGATCCACTTATGCCTCCCTATGGCGATCCAGTGGCTGCAGATATTGCCTCCTTCCACGAAGTCTCTCTTTCTCCAGTATCGTTCTGGCCGCCTTCAGTTCCTATCACAATACGACTTTGAGGTGATATCTTAGAGGGCTTCAGGTACATAGCAAATGCTTTCATGCCTTCTTTAGGCCTCACTCGCCATAATCAGTTTAGAAAGAAGGAATTCACTAAGCTGGTATTTCTGTCCGACAACGCTATCACTTGTTTCATCACGACAGACCATGAGCAAGACGAGCGGACCAGCTGAAGAGACAGCCTCGCGCAAGAGATTTTTCCAACTGGCGACATAGAACTGGAACGTGCTGGAGTCTCGCATTGCCGCTTTGGAATCTAGTACTCACAGGGTATCCCAGTTCAGGCAAGACACTTCTCGCCAGAAGACTGGTGCAAGACAAGTCCAACTTCGCGAGAATCAGCGGCGACGACTTGCGTACAATGTTGTTCAATGAATCGATACCCTCGCGCGACGAGGAGCTACCGTATTCGATGCTGGCGATCATGCGGGACGAACTACTGAGACGACGATACAATACCATAATCGACACGACTGCGCCGACAAATCGGACACGCTCCTTCCTGATGAACACAAAGGTCCCCCGGATTGACAGCCTACTCATTGTCGTAGTGGCCAGTAGACACTCTCTTCTTGAGAGGACACATGCTAGAGGACACTTCGGAGCAGTCGAAGCGTGGGACAGGTCCTGGGAAGCTCCTCCAAGCAATATCCCGACGTACAAGTTCAGGAATGATAACTTGGATGAGTTCAACACGAACTACTATGTCCTCACGGAACTCCTGAATAGCAGGATCCATCCGTATCGCAGACGATTTCTCTCAAACATCTTCCCTAGGGTACGCGCCTAATCCGTCAACCCAGCTATTCCCTTGGCTTCTTAGGAGAAAACTCCCGAAATATTCGAATGGCGTTGCCTGATGTGTGAGCTCGTCGAATGTGCCCCGAACTTTAGCACTTCTGATTCCGTGACAGTGGGGAAGATACTTGAAGCAATTACGAGCGTCAAAGGAGTCCTATTGCTAGATCACTCGTATGATGACTACTATAACAGACTGGTTGTGACAGTCGCCGGGGAAGGTCGAGATCTCGCCCAAGCAGTATTGCCTGGAGCAGTGAAGGCGGTAGAACTCATAGATATGAAGAAACACAGGGGACAGCACCCGAGATTTGGGGCAGTTGATGTTGCCCCCTTCGTCCCTATCGCAGACAGCACGATCGACTCCTGTTCGGAACTTGCGAAAGACTCCGCTCTATCGAGTCTACGAGCTACTCAAGCTCGAAACGCAAAGGCACACCCTATCAATCATTAGCTCTGAATTCAATGGAATGGCTCCACTTGGGGCGGTCCTCGACGTCGCCAACTACTACCTCCGCGTTACGAATCTGAATGACGATAGAATCATCGAGACCGCAATCTGCAAGAGACTTCAGAACGAGTAGTAACAACTCCGCCGCCACATGTAGAAG
>CAYGWT010000046.1:0-4257 GCA_964353625.1 uncultured Candidatus Bathyarchaeia archaeon
GAAACAGAGAGGTTCCCGTTCCCGCCATAACCATTCCATCCGAGATTTCCACTTGCTACCGTGCGACAGTCTCTAACATGCGCCGAATTGGGGCTTAAGAAAACGCGGGGAAATCAAGACCTTTCGCGTTCCTGGCCAAGAACGCGAATGCACAGAGCAGTCAAACTATCTAGCTTTCATGCTCGCCTTTTGGAAAGAGTGAACCAAATCTTGTTTCAAGCTTGCGAACGACGCTCGGCATTCCGCTTGGCTCGAAGCTTACGACAACCAAGAAGTCCTCCCCATAGAATGCGAGCAGATATACTCGCGAGTATGCGACAACCACGGCGTTGAGTTCACCAGAGCTGCCCAAAAGATCCCGCCAGAAGAGTCCCATGATGGTTGGAAACTCTTTCAGTGTTCGCTCCTCAGTTTGGGAGTCGGTGTAACTATGGGTTCCGGGACGCTGCACATTTTGTAGAATGTTGCCGCGCTGATCGACCACCCCTACCCATCTTATGTCATCATCTATTTGGAACAGCTCGTCGACTAGGTCTTTGGCATTTATGGACTGAATCGGCGTAGCATGATCAGGTAGGGTACTTAACTTTGGAACAAACGCTTCCGTAGATCTCAATGGTCGTTTCAATCATGGGTTTGACACAATCATAAAATGTATCCGACACGCTGATCATGATTGAGGCGGGAACCGTGATTGAGGGCAGTCGACAGCAAGCTCGGCGTCTACTCGCTAGAGCAGTTGACTTACGGGAACTTAGGACCCTTCCTAGTTCTTGGAATCCGGCTGGGAATACTAGCACAATCCGTTTTGAAAGCGCAGAATCGCAACGACGTGGCCGTCATTATGTTCGTCAACACAAATCCGCCCACATCGTGTACAGTGGACGGCGTCCAAGTATCGTCAGGTCGCACTCTCGGAAAGGGCACAATTCGAATCTCTGAATCATCAAACCGCGTTGCTGGGAAATTCCAGGCCAGGGATCGAACTTGCACAATAGGAGTGAAGACTCAGACTCTTGATGAGCTGCTTTCACGCCTGAAGAAAGCAACTGAGAAAGAAATTCTCGAAATGGCAGACAATATTCTAGCGCGGTCAGATGAAGAACTGTTCGAAATGGACTAGGTATCGTAGATGTACTTGAACCGAGGGTGGCGAGCGAGTGCCATGCGGTTACTTGCTATGCCCGCTTGACTGAGGGCTCTTCTGTATTCTATGGAACATGAGGAAAACGAGTGCTACCGCAAGCGCAGCTGTCACAATGATAAGGACGTAGGTGTAGGTCCTGTAGTTGCCCAGTTCTGCGGCCGCTGCTTCATTCTCTGATTCTAGTTGACCATAGTTTGATGCCAATTGGTTGTAGTCAGATTTGAGCGAATCATATTTTGACGCGAGGTCGTTTTGTTTGGCGACTAGCGCATTGTATTCCTGCTGCAAAGCCGCGTACTGAGCAGAAATGCTTTCGTATTCTGGCGTAGTTGCGAGGACGTATGTCAGCGGTAGGGTCTGTTGTGATGATTTCTGAACGGTGACGGATGTTGGTATGTATGTTGGTTCGTACACGTAGTAGACTGTGTAGTTGTGTGCATAGGTCGGATAGTAGTAGGGGTAGTAGTACTGATAGTACGGATAGTGCTGGTACTGCCAATAGTTCGAAGGGTAATTGCTGCTCGTCGTAGTCTCCTTCCAAACCTCTGTCACTGTCCCGATCATCATGCTTCTGTTTGTGTTCGGAGGTATCGCCACTGTGAGGGTGGTCTGCCAATTTGTGCCCGAACTGACTTCTTTATCCGATAGGATAGTTGTCGAGGTAGCCTTTGCCAGTTGTTGATTTGTGTAGGCGAAGATGTCAATCGATAGACTGATCACCGTCACGCTCGCTTTTGCGGTTGCGATTGTTGATATGGTGATTGTATTGCCTGGATTTGCAGATGCTGGGAAGGTGAATTGAACTGTGAAATGTTCAGTTGAGGCAGTTGTGACGATGTTAGATGTTGGCGGCAGTTGAGCCGGTTGTTCCGCTATTGGTTGCACGGTCGGGAATGTGCTGTAGTTGGTTGGTTGAAACGCGTTTACCGTTGACGGTGTCCACATCTGCACCCCCTGAATTGCCAGGAGCGAGAGTATCAGTGCCGATGCGACCAGTGGTACCCAAGTTCTATCAGTTGGTCGAGTTCTCGTAACCTTCATGCGCTCCGGCTGAGGACACCATCGCCACAAGAAAGAACGCTTCACCTTCATGCCGTTCCCCCCAAAATTGCCTTGAACAAATTTTCCGCGAGGTGAGAGGGATTTACTCTAGCTCTGTCCCGAGGAAGTGAGATTCCTCGTTCCTCGCTCTCTCTTATCAGGGTCTGCCTGCAGCTGTCAAGGTTCGTGCACTCAGAACAGTCGCCCTCTCCCTTGTACCAGACTTGGATTCCGTTCGCTACTGAGAAAGTGACAAGCACGTCCGTCCTCCAATTTGGGCTGTACCCGAGGAGAAACCCACTCTTCAGGTCGATCTTGTGAATATCCAGTCTGCTTAGCTGAGCTGCATCTGTCAGCGCACGTGACATCTTGGCATCGATGGCGTTGAAGGTCTTGTTCGTTGTCTGCGGGGTGACTCCTATTTTTCGGGAGACTTCGGCTTGCGTTAGGCCCTGCCTTCGAAGGTTCCAGAAGCTAAGCTGCTTCGTCGTGAGATATCCTGCTCGCATCATGCGCGTATGCCAACTTAAGCATAAGTAAGCCTACAGACACCTATAACCCTTACCCAGCCATCATCGCCCGCCGGGCTCTCCATACGACCTATCTTTCTCTCGGAGGCAGTATCCTGCGATCCTCGACTATCTGCGATAACCGGAGATATATCAAGCACAAGTCCGAGGATGTCAGCACGAGACTAGAGACTAATGGCGCCTAACAGCCCCACCAGGAACCAGTTGCGGCGGCTTCATCTCTCTGTCTTCGCAGCCTCAATCGGCATCTCGTACTTCTATTTCATTCCTGCATTCGCTGAACAGCTTGGCGCTAGTTACTTGGATTTGGGCTTGATCGGTACCGTTCGATCGCTGCCTTACACGTTTCTCCCGGTTATCGCAGGGTATCTTGGAGACCGGTTCGGGAGACGGCGGCTCTATCTTCTTAGCATATGCGCGGTTGGCGCTGCAACATTGCTGCTTGCTGCAACGGATACTATATCAAGTATACTGGCTGTCCAGATTCTCTTGGGAATTGGGTTAGCACTGTTCTGGCCAATATCCGAGGCGCTGATATCAGAGATCTCGTCTCTGCATGAGCGTGCCGCTGCGATCGGGATGTATGCAGTTGCGTGGGGATCCGGTTTTCTAATCGGCCCACTAGTGGGCGGCATTGTTGCTCAGGAGGCAGGATTTCAGATATCGTTCCTCGTTGCCGGAATTCTCATCTTGACAACCTCAGGAGTCTCAGCCGCTGCAATTCGGGGAGAGGGGAAGGAACATGGCCGAATGCGGCAGGCTTCCGCAAGGCCCTCTTGGGAACTGCTCTATGCGGTACTCCCGATGCTTCTGATCCAAATTCCATACGCGATTGTGCTCGCCTTTATCGTTTCGATTTTTCCTGGTTACGCAGCCGCGGCCGGATTGGCACCGTCGGAGGTTGGATTGCTTCTGTCCGGCTTTGGGTTCGCAAGAACGCTTGCATTCTGTCTTGCCGGCAGAATGCAAAGGGTCGGTGAGAGGAAGAGCATCGGGGTGGGCTCGTTAGGCTTGGGATTGGTGCTGCTCCTAATCCAGACCAATAGTAGCTTCATTGCACTATTGGCGGATTCATGCCTAATGGGTGCGTTCATTGGACTAATCTATCCGCCGACAGTGGCGTACGTTTCCAAACGTTCCCCGTTTGAGAATCTAGGATTTGTCATAGGTGCGTATGAAACGATCTTTGGTATCGGCTTCGCGATTGGCCCAATCCTCTCGGGTTTCATCGCTCAGGCTGTGAGTGCCGACCTTGCCTTGATCGTTCTGGCAATAATCGCCTTTTCAATCATTCCTCTACTGGCCTTTGCCAGACAAGGCATGTCCGGCGCGGATGCGTCGGCATTTAAGCCGTAGTCTTTTAGATGATTCATCCATTTTGCTTTTATCGTCGCTTGGCTGTCGATGCGAGTCGTAGCAATGGAGGTGAATCGTTTGGTGCTTCATCCTGGGCCGCTGTTCGTCCTGTTTGGTCTGCTTCGTATCGTGCTTGGTGCAGTGATTGTGGTTGGGTTGTTCTATCTGCTCATCAAGCTTGCG
>CAYGWT010000047.1:0-1731 GCA_964353625.1 uncultured Candidatus Bathyarchaeia archaeon
GGCACAGGATGGGACACCACGTGGCCAGGATTGGCAGACTTGGTCTGCAGCGATGTATCTTTATGCCGCTGTCTCAGTGGAGCGATGTGTGACTCCTTTTTTCAAGGAGGTCCGAAGCAGTTCTCACGATGTCGCATTCAGGTGAGCGATCTAGACGAGAGCCAATCCTAGCAGTGCACATCGAGACCTACACGTTCTCATCCGCGGATTCTGTGATGGAACCGATCAGAAGCAATTCCCAATGTACGATGTCATCTATGCGTACTGCACCGTGAAGACTGCTTCGGCAAGATAGCTACAAGAGTAGAATCGGTTCTTGTTGTGGAAACGAACGCCTCCCACATGATAGTTCAAATCCAACCGTCCACTCCAGGGGTACCGACGACGAGCTTCGTTCGAATGAGCCTTCATGACTAAGGCTGATGAGCTAATTGGTGTTCAATCTCGACGCGCTCTTGCTGAGACGGTGACTCTCTGGACTCCGATGAATCTCTCTTTCACTGTTGTCTCAATGCGGGATTTGATTTCGTCGAGCGTGCCCACTGTCATGGTGCTGTCGACTTCTATGTGTATTTCCGATTGTACGAAGGGTCCTGAGGCTCTTAGGAGCACGTCCTTCACTCTCACTCCATCGTTGTTTTCAACTATTCCTCTTATCTCTTCCACAAGCTGGGGGTTGTGGTAGGCGTCGAGCAACACCAATGTGGTTTCTTTCAGGGCAACGTAGCAGACGAGAAGGATGAAGAGTCCCACGGCCATTCCTCCTAGTGCGTCCAATTCGTGGAATCCAAGCGAGGAACCGAGCACTGCAAAGAAGACTAGAAACGATGCTGAACCATCTTTAATCGCGTTGTTGGCATCCAGCCTGAGGGATGCTAGACTGTATTTCTTAGCGATTCTTCTCATCTGAACAGCCCTATAGAGAGAGATACTGCCTGCAATCAGCAAGACTGCCATTGCCAAGATGGGCAGAGTCAGCGGTCTTGGTTCCAGAAAGGCGCGATAGGATCGGTATATGACGAATCCGCCTACACCCGCTAGACCAATTGATGTTGCGAACGCAACCAAGCTTTCGACCTTGTGATAGCCAAAGTGAAATTTCTCATCTGGTGCTTTTCGAGACATCTTGAGACCAAACCAGACCAAGAATGAGACGAAACCGTCTGATATCGAATCTATTCCATCCGCCATCAAACCAATGCTACCCGTGAACTGTCCGGTCACGATCTCGATTACGCCTAGACCTACGAGCGTCCATACTGAAGCCTTCGCCAGCCTTTCGCCCTCAAGGTAGCCTCCTAACGCTCCCGAGGGTTTCATAGGCTTATCACCCAAGATTCAGTCGACTCGTTGAAGATGCGATAACCATTGCTCCGACGGATAAGATAGCTCCATACTGTCTTCATGAAGGTGACTATGAAGATGTGGCTCGTTCAAATCTGGATGCCCGCTCGAAATGTGCCGACGACGAAAAACAGACGCCCCACATGAATAGTTCAATTCGCGATGGTTGCATCGCGCTACCCGCGCACGCATTCCCTGACCATGCTCTCTTGATCCGGCCCTTATGGTTAGCATTCGATCTAGACACAAGTCTCAAATGAGTCCAGGGCCACATGGATCGACAGTGTCTTCCTGATATCCAGTTGCTTGCATGTTTGGAGTTTGTTGCTTTCTCCGTACGCAGACATGAGAGCGCCGGGAAAAACGCAATGAGAAGAAGTACCAGAC
>CAYGWT010000048.1:0-2060 GCA_964353625.1 uncultured Candidatus Bathyarchaeia archaeon
TATCTGCAGGCAGCAGAAGAACTGAACACGGCACTCTTAACCGCGGATAATGCGCAAGTCACAGCCAGCAGAGGAATCGTTAAAGTCACCCATCTTCAGGAAAGGCGCGCGCGAGAACCATAGCGAAAAGTTGGAGTGTGACTTCGCGCTGTCGTCAGTAGTCTCGTCATTCGCTCGTCGTCGTGGGGGACAGTTTTTGTGTGTGCGCGCACCAGCTGATTCTCTCTCGAAACTGATCCCTACGACGACGAACGACGATGACAACGAGACTGAATGTTATAGCGTTTCGTCACTTCATAGCGCGCGCTTCGCTACGTCCTACTCGCCAAGATGGTTGTTGGATGTGAATGTGTTAATGAGATCAAGTGTCTCTTCGTCAAGCTGTTTCAGTTTATCTAGAATGCTCAGTAGCTTGATCTTTGAAATGACGTTTCCACGTATGCACACTAGTATGCCAAATTCTCCCTGATTGATCGCCTTTACTGCCGCGACACCAAGGCGAGTTGCCAGTATGCGATCGCCTGCTGAAGGGGGACCTCCTCGAACGACATTCCCCAGTACTACGGTGCGCGTTTCGATGCCGACGCGTCTCTCAATTTCTTTCGCCAGTAGATCTCCTATTCCTCCCAACCTAACGTGGCCAAATTCGTCTACCTTAGTGGACTCTTCTGGTGGCGAACCTTTCAAGCTACAGCCTTCGCCGACCACTACGATCGATGCTGTTTCTCCGGATTCATGCCTTTTCTTTAGAGCAGAGGCTACTTCGTCCAGGTCAAATGGTTTCTCAGGCACAAGAATAACGCCAGCCCCGCTCGCTATTCCAGCATACGCAGCAATCCATCCCGCATGTCTTCCCATCACCTCCACAACCATGATTCGGCCGTGCGATTCGCCAGTGGTCTGAATCCTGTCGATTGCTTCAACTGTCACATTGACTGCTGAGTCAAATCCGAATGTTATGTCAGTGTCAACAATGTCGTTGTCGATTGTCTTCGGCACTCCCACAATGCGTAGCCCCATCTCCCCCAACTTCGCAGCAACGCTTAGTGTATCTTCTCCTCCAACGGCAACGAGGGCATCGAGGCCGAGTTTCTTCACGTTGGCGAGAACTTTCATGGGTCCTTCGCTTCTGCTGAAGGGGTTCGTCCTTGTTGTGTGGAGTATGGTTCCACCCAAGTTGATTATGTGTGAAACATTATTCCATTTCAAGGATATCACATCTAGATTGAGAAGTCCTGCCCAGCCATGTCTTATCCCAATAACTTCGTAGCCAAACTGTTCACCCTTCCTGACGACAGCGCGCGTCACAGCGTTAAGACCAGCACAATCTCCTCCACCATTCAATATGCCAATTTTCACAGCTGCAAGACCTCTTCTAGAGAGCGATTGTCAATGATCAGTGCTTTGAGAAAGCGAGCTATTCGCAGGGGATCTGAACTCTGCCAAACGTTTCGCCCAACAGCAAGACCAGTCGCGCCTGCGTCTATCGCTCCTCTTACTTGTCTGAGAAAATCATTTTCTGAAGCTGCCTTAGGCCCACCTGACATAAACACTCTTGACTTAGCTGCGCATGCAACTGCCCATCTGAATGAGTTAACATCTCCGGAATACTTTATCTTGACTGCATCTGCTCCCAATTCCATTCCAATCCTAGCCGCGTATGCGATGATCTCGGGAGCCGTGTCATTCTTGACAGCCTCCCCACGCGGGTATACCCACGCAATTGCGGCCATATTGAGTTCGTGTGCCTCTTCTTGGATGGCCCCAAATTCCTTTAACATGATGCTCTCGTGAGCGCTGCCAGCGTAGATCGTGTAGCCGACCGCTTTCGCACCAATTTCAGCGGCTCGTTTGACACTGCAGTTCTGTCTTGCTACTGGTTCTCCATTCACTAGGTTTGTCTTTCCGTTGACCTTTATGATAAGCGGCACGTGACCATCGTAGTATTGCTCCGCAATTCCTTTTTGGAAGACCACTCCGCTGAACTCGCCTCGAGCCGCAAGATCCATTATGAACGCCGGATCGACATTCTGCGAATTCAAATCCGTCGGACCATGTTC
>CAYGWT010000049.1:0-2326 GCA_964353625.1 uncultured Candidatus Bathyarchaeia archaeon
GCTGGCGAGGGATGTTCCTGAGTTGAAGCCGTATTTGATGGATGTTTCTGAGGAGACTAACAGGGCGATTGATGCGGGCAAGAAGGTTTTGCTTGAGGGCACACAGGGCATACAGCTGTCGCTGTTTCATGGTGGATATCCATATGTGACGGGTCGGGACACGAGTGCGGCGGCAATTTGTTCTGAGGCGGGAGTTGGGCCGACGAAAGTGGACAACGTTTTGCTCGTGTTCAAGTCGTTCATGACGCGTGTGGGCGCTGGACCCATGCCGGGTGAGATCAGCAAAGAGGAGGCACAGAGGCGGGGCTGGTTTGAGACGGCGGCGGGCACGGGTCGTGATAGGCGTTCTGCTCCGTTCAACTTTGAGCTTGCCCGAAAAGCGGTGATGCTTAACGGCGCTACACAATTGGCGATTACGAAGCTTGACGCATTATTTCCGGCATGCAAGGGCACTAGAATTTTCGAAAAGCTTCCGACTGAGGGTAGGCGGTTCGTGGAAGAGGTTGAGCAGAAGACAGGTGTGCATGCGGCGTTGATTGGCACAGGGCCTGATGCGCTGGACATCATTGACAGAAGATAGGCGCAAGCTGAAGAAGCGTAGCGCGGCCTGCTTTATGAGTTTTTGCGGAACTTTTATTTGCAGGAAAGTTTTAACGCTCTCTGTTCAGGAAACGGTTGGCTTGGTTATGGTGGAATATCGTGAACGTTCCGGTCGGTCTTCGACGTCTGTTATGGCGTTGGTGCTTGTTGCTGGGTTGCTGATTGGGGGACTAGTCACTTCTTTCATATTCTACATGGAAATTGATGGTTTGAACGGGGAGATTTCTGGTCTGAAGAGCCAGGTTTCGAATTTGTGGGGGCAGCAAAACTACACGGTTCAGAACATTACGCTGTATCAGAATGGCACTGCTTTGAGACAGTTGTATGACAGTGTGAAGGATTCAATCGTCTTGGTTCATGGAACAGTGAGCAACGGGTCGGTTCAGGGTTCAGGTTTCGTTTACAATTTTACGAATACTATGGTCGTAATAACGAACAACCACGTGGTGCATGGAACGACGAGCGTGAGCGTCACGTTTTCGAATGGAAACGGCTATGAAGCCAACGTGACAGGGACAGATCCTTATGCGGACCTTGCGGTGCTGACGGTGAACGCGCCTGCGAGCGAGTTTAAGCCGCTGGAGATTGTGGGCTCTTCGATGCTCAGGGTAGGTGATCCGGTTGTCGCGATTGGGAACCCGTACGGCCTTGTGGGTTCGCTGACCACTGGCGTCGTGAGCGCCTTGGGTAGAACGATTTCCGAGGAAGAGTACATTGGAGCTTATTCTATTGCTAACATTATTCAGACGAGTACGCCGATTAATCCTGGTAATTCTGGTGGGCCGCTACTGAATTTTGATGGAAAGGTAATTGGGATTACGACGGCTATTGTCGCAGATTCGCAGGGTCTAGGTTTTGCTGTACCGTCGAACACGATTCTAAAGGAGATATACGGTTTAGTCGTAAATCGTGGTTATGAAGCTCACTCCTATCTCGGAGTGTCAGGGTCAGACATGGATTATGAACGAGCACAAGACCTCGGGGTCGACGTAACATACGGTTGGTGGATAGCCTCAGTTGTGTCTGGCGGGCCAGCGGCGACGGCTGGGTTGCGTAGCAACGATGTCATCGTTGGGATTAATGGAACGCGGATGAGAAACGGAGACGAAATGCTCAGCTTTCTCGAAGAATACACCTTGCCCAATCAAAATGTGACTTTGAGGATAGTTAGAGGAACTCAAGTGCTCGATATTCAGGTGCATCTTGGTCAGAGACCTTCGCCTTGACTTCTTTATTCGAGAGAAGCAGGCGCATGCTATTCCGTTAGAAAATCCAGTTTTAGCCTTACACAAGTCGCACTTTCTTCGCACGACTCAAATGCATGTTGTCAATCTGTGAGAGTGTTTTGGTCTACGATATTCGCTTCTTGAAATCCTTCTATTGAGATTTGTCGTGAAAGCTTGGTGACAGCGCATTCGTCTCCGACCCACCACATGCACTTGTTGTCCTGACAACCCGGTTGAAAACCGTCTTTCATCATTAGCGGACATTTTCGCCGATGCTGTTGCAGCGGATCAAAAAACAGACTCACCGTTCTCGCGATATGTTTTGAAGTACCATCCAGTGATAGCTTGTTCAGAAATTGAACAACTCCTGGGGACCGGAGAAGGTCCGTCAGCGTAACTAAGCCAACGAGCCGTCCGTTCTCAACCACTGGAAGCTTCTTTATGTTTCGCTCAAACATGAGTTTAGCAGCATCACCTGCGCGCATGTCAGGTGAAGCTGT
>CAYGWT010000050.1:0-2250 GCA_964353625.1 uncultured Candidatus Bathyarchaeia archaeon
GCAATCCAGAACGAATCATCAAGTATTGTAGGGATGCGCGTGGATTGCCTGAACCAACAAGACCAGAACCGAAAGTGTGTGAGGCTTGTGGAAATGCGCCGAGTGGTCGATACAAGAATTTGTGTCTTGACCATGACCACACAACGGGTGAATTCAGAGCGTGGCTCTGTCATCCATGTAACGTAGCATTGGGTTACGTGAAAGATAATGTCAACACGCTGCGTCAACTCGCAACGATGTTAGAGAATCATAATATGCGCGTGTGACGGAACAGGCATACGTCTAACGTTGAGAACGTTAGTTTTGTGGGTTCGAATCCCATCATGCGCACCAGATGACAAAACGGCTAAGGGAAGATGCACCGCAGTCATGGTCCAGATGCCATTTCAAACCATGATAGCCGACAATAAGCTAGACCGCAAGTTTAGTATGGCGACACGTATGGTCGTAAGCCTACAGCCGCCCATTTTCAATGTCCTTGTAGTGTAACGGATAACACACCCCGGTCCTAACGGGGGCGATGCGGGTTCGAATCCTGCCAAGGACGCCAATTCAACATCGGAGGATGCCATGTCGAAGCTAAACGCAGAGTAAGTGTCAAGTTCAAAAAGATGGTTGAGGTCTATCGAATATTCTCCCGTCAGTGGGATCATATGTTGGACTACAGCGAAGACTCACTGTTGGAAATGTATGAGTACGAATCTTTCGGCACTCCTATCAAAGACCATCAACGCAACGGATACTTCATTGGAAAGCAATGGATGGATGTTAACGTGTCGATGTGGAAAGAGGATATCCAGAAAGGAATCCTGTTCCGCTGCGAACTCTACAACGATCCAACCTTTCCTCACTGGTGGCTCGACAAGGTTCTTAGATAACGCCGCTATCGTATAATAGCTATTACCTCGCCCTCGTAAAGCGAGTATCTCAGTGCAATTCTGAGTAGCGGCTCCAAATGAATTGAGGCGGCGTGGTGGGACACGCTAGTCGTGACGATCTGGATGCGGTATCAGCCCTGTGCGAAAGCACGAAGATTTATGACTGCCATTGGGCACAGTTAAAGCTCGGTCAATTCCAGACACCGGTTCGAATCCGGACCTCAGTAACGAATATGGAAGTGTGGCAGAGAGGCTTATCGCCCCCGGCTTGAACCCGGATGGATGTAAAAGTCACGTAGGTTCGAATCCTACCACTTCCGCCAATAATCAGAAGAGGGTTGCCCGAGTGGACTATGGGCGCACGTTGGAAACGTGATGGTTGCGAAAGCGGCGCAAGAGTTCGAATCTCTTACCCTCTGCCAATTTAGGAAACGTACAGCAAACCAAAAGCAATCCACTTGTAAAGGACGGGAGGGGGTTCGATTCCCTCGGACGGCACCATACTAAGCCGTCTTAGTGTAATGGTAGCATCGTAACGCAAAAAACGTTTCCTGTCTTCTCTGGTGATATCGTATAGCGGCTAGTACAGGACTCTCATAAAGTCTTAACGATGGTTCGATTCCATCTATCACCACCAATTCCCCAAAATCACTAAATAGTTATACCTGTTAACCCTCCAAGGAACTATCCCATGCTACGCTTCAAAGACCATCTGATTGATCGGGAAATCTCGGCTTATGCTTTTACGTTTGAAGACTTTGTTACTCTTGGAGAACAAGTTCTAGACGAAACAAAGCTAACCGACATTCCAGTCAAGGTTGAACATCCTGCCAAGGCAGGCAATCGTGACGCAACCCCGGCAACCGGTGTTCCCAAGCCAGAGCAGAAGGGTGGCAATCATTGGCAAAAGCTTCGTAAGGGCGCAGCCTCTTATTTCTCTAAGAGTCCCGAAGAGCAAAAGGCAGCGCATGAGGAAGCTCACAAGGTTCTAGGTCACACGGCGCTGCTAGGCGACGAAGCCTCTAATCCTAAGCTGGCTAAGAGCGGTAAGACGATGCCCGAGTTCCGTACAAAGGGACTGACGTTGGCACCTTCCACTCACTCAGGCATCGACGTTTGCCCTAACGCATCCTCAGAGTGCAAGGCTAGCTGCCTAGGCTCCGAAGCAGGACGCGCACACATGGCAAAGGATGCACGAGTCAAGAGAACGAAGAAACTCTTCGACCATCCAGAACATTTTTACGCCAAGCTCGACCATGAGATTACCTCTGCGAAGAGCGCAGCACACAAGGCAGGTCAGAAACTCGCAGTTCGCTTGAACGTCGCTTCCGACATTCCGCATGAGCATCTTGCTCGCGGTCTGTTCGACAAG
>CAYGWT010000051.1:0-19471 GCA_964353625.1 uncultured Candidatus Bathyarchaeia archaeon
AACGTCCTCGTCAGCAACTTGGGGGATAGAGTCAGAGTCCTTGAGGGCGACCTATTCGAACCAGTCGGAAGCGAGAGGTTTGACCTGGTGATCTTCAATCCGCCGTACTTCAAAGGAAAACCGGTAGACTGGGCCGATCACGCCTGGCGAGGCGAGGGAGTGTTCCAGAGATTCTTGGAAGGCCTGAGTGTTCATCTGACTCGTAGAGGCAAAATTCTCCTTTCGGTCTCCACCGAGCTTGATTTAGAAGCCATTAAGAATGCACTCTTAGAGAAGAGATTTGTAGTGCGCGAGATACGCAAGCGGAGGATTCCTGGTGAGACGCTCTACGTCTATGAGTGCGCTCCGTCTAACCCGTGACCCGTTTCAGATGTGGATCCATATCTGTAACTGGCTGAAGACTATCATGGCTGCTAGTCCGAAGCATATTGCAAGCGGAAGCCCGGGAAATACGTTCCTTTGTTCAAGCATCTTGAATCCGAGAAAGCTACCGGCCAAAACGCCCGCAAAGGACCCGAAATATGCGAATGTCCCGAAATTGACCATTGCATTGCTGACGAGCATAGAGTAGAAGACAAGGTCGCCCATACCGATCGTGAGGTCGCCGACTGTGAAGACTGCTCCTTTGAAATCCTCCAGATCAGCCATCTCTGCGATCTTGCCTATTGGGCCACGATAAACTGAGACTAGATCATATGCGGCTAGTGCGATCAGTAGTACGATGGCAGTCATGGTGGGGATTGAAGTGCCAAGAAAGGTTCCGATCAAGGACCCGACTATTGTGACTGAGACTAGCCGGACGCCCTCACGTGCTCTATGCATTCCCACGAGCAGCAGTACGGAGACTAGTCCAGTCAACCCAATCCATCCGTATCCGTAGACATCTATGGTCGAGGACAGCTGCGTCGCATACAATTCACTGTACCAATTGAGAAGGAAGAATGTGACAAGCAGCATCGCTCCGGTAATCAGATACTTCACTACATGTCTTCTACGATACTTCACAAGCAGATAGATCAGAGTAGCAGCAAGCGCCATCATCACTACAAAAACTGATGCGTTCAAAGTGGCCCCGCTCGGAGTCTCAGGGAACACAGTGATTGACACCACCTCGGCATTCGAGGCCTGCAACCCAAAGGTGAGGAGCCCGGAAAGTAGAAGCCCAGCTAGGACAGGGACGATTTGGCTAGGTGTTGCTCTGAAAGGTGTAGTCATTTGTTCATACCTAGCTTGTTTGAGCATATCTCGCAGTAATCTTCTTTCTTGCGATCCGTGTCCACTAGGCTGTTCGAGAAACACATTACACATAGTGGATCCTTGCAGTGAGTGAGACCCAATGTGTGCCCAAGTTCATGCATGCCTTCCTTGACAACTCGAACAGGGAGAAGTTCAGCCTCACCGTGACTGGTATGGCCTTTCAACCTGTATGTCGAGATTATCGCGGTTCTTCCGGGTAGATGGGCTTCTCCAAAGACGAAGTTCATGCCTGGTACGTACCGGTCTAGGTCCGTCACGCCAAGCAATCTGTCGTTCTGGAATTGGTTTGTGTGTTTCTCAAGATCCTCAAGGATTCTAGTAGCGTGATATTGATTGGTGTGAGGGTTGCGCCATTTCTCTGCAGTGTTCTCCATTTCAACTAGCCGGCAGGTAGCTCCTGCGAACTTGACCGGAAGTCGCTCAAGGCGAGTAGCAATCGATTCTTCTTGAACTTGGCCGACTGCAACGAGAGCTATGCTTCGGAGCCTAGATGTCGTACGATTCACCGGCTCTGGGAACGAATGATTCAAGTCCTGCTTCTTTCTTCGCCCAGTCGGCAAGAACCGTACAGCTATCCTCGTCTCCATGAACTGCAAAGACTTTCGTCTTCTTACCTACGCTTTCTAAGCATCGGAGCAGCTCGCTTCTTCCGCCGTGAGATGAGAAGTCGAATTTTAGCACCTTTGCGCTGACTGTCTGAAGTTTGCCGTGCAGCATGTATTTGCCTTCGTCAAGTAGGACTCTGCCTGGAGAGCCTTCAACTTGGTAGCTGACAAGTATGATCCCGTTCTTTTTTCCGCGCGCGATGGATTCCATGTAGAAGACAGAGGCACCTCCCTTCAGCATGCCAGCGGGTGAAACGATCACGCCGGGCCCTCTAACTGCTCGTCGTCTGTCGTGCCAATTCCTTACCCATTCCGCCGACTTGACAGCGGATCTGAATAGTTGAGGATCGACAAGAGCAGGCTCATGGTCTCCTAGAACATTGATCGCTACCAGAGCCATCCCGTCAACGTAGACGGTATGTTTGAAATTATGAGCGGCGAGCATACACATGATTTCTTGTGATCTTCCCACTCCAAACGCCGGAATCAGCACAGTACCGCCATCCTCAACTATCTCGGTGCATGCGGCCACGAGCTGCTTTTCAGCTTCTGCTCGATCAGGATGATCTTCTTTTGCATAGGTACTCTCTATGATGATGGCATCAAGTTCTCCATACTTGGAGTCTGCTGAGCCTACAAGCCTCGTTGGTTTGAGGTTGAAATCACTTGTATAGACAACTCGCTTTCCTTCAGATTCTACGAGAGCTTGACAGCTTCCGGGGATATGCCCTGCGTTGAGGAGTGTCACTGTTCCCTTTCCAACTTCAAAGGGGTGGCGGTACGGCACGTTCACGATATGCTCCATCATGGTTTCGAGATCCATGAACTCGTACGGGAGGTAGTATCCGCTAAGTTTGATCATGTCTCGAATCAGGATATTTGCAAGTGCAAAGGTCGGTTCCACTCCGTACACTGGGAGCCGGCTCCTTACGAAGAACATGGGGACAAGCCCGCTGTGGTCAAGGTGGGCGTGAGTAACCACTATACCGTGCAGGTCTTTGGGCGAGACGTGCACTGGGAAACCGATCTGGCGGTCAATCATGACGCCGTAGTCGAGCAGGATAGATTTCTCCCCTATCCTGACTTGGACGCCCGAGCGGCCAACTTCAGTGCATGCGCCTAGAAAGCGGATATTCATATTGATTCATCGACTTGCTTGAGTGCGAAGCGGCATAACGACCTTTCTAAGTTTTTTGCAGCAGAACACCACAGAGTCATCCATACATGCTCTGCAGGGACTTGGAGGTTTGCTTCATTCTCTTCTCGAATTCCTCCTCAATATCTTTCGCGCCTTCTTCAAGATCCGTAACGTCGACCTTGATTCCATAGCTCTTGCAGATGATTTTGACTGCCACTGCTGCTGCTGAAGGGTCCGCCGCCGCTGCAGACGCGTATGGAAGAATCGCTATCGCAGGGAAGTTGTGCATCTCAAATTCGCTCAACATGACCGCAAGCTGTCCATAGACGAATAGGCCAGGCTCGAGGGTCGAATACTTGAAACTGCTTCTTCTACTCAAGTATGTTCCAGTTGGAACTATTCTGACATTTTCCTTCCCGGACTTGAGGTTCGAGTCGAGTCCCCCAACTAAGACTGCGTCCTTGAACTTCTGATTCATTGTCCAGCGGGCTAGCACTTTCGCGAATTCAGCCTCTTCGGTTCTATGAGGAGCAAATTCAAGCTTCACAAAGACCAGTCTGCCTTTTCGAAAGACCTCGAAAGGTGTGACCAAGCCGTCTTCGGAAGTGGAGACGAATGGTGGGGGATGGGTGACATCAACGAAACCTATCCGCTTCGCTTGGAGCGAATGAACAAGATATGAGATCGCGATGTATCCGGTCGATCCGATTCCATGAAACCCGGTCATCAGAGTGCAGTTTCTGAAGCCGCCCCTCCGAATATTCAATGATATGGGCATCAATATCAGCTGTAACTACGTCAGAGCGCATACGTTAGGAAGTCTGGCTAAAAACCTGCCGAAACATCGGGCAAGATCGATTTCACGAGGAATCGGTAAGACGTTTATTAGCGTGTTCTGCGCCTAACATCCTGTTCTATTTGGAGGATGATGAATTGGCGTATCTTGGCGGACAACAGGTCCTCGTCTTAAAGGAAGGTTCCTCGCGAAGCAGAGGTAAAGACGCTCAAAGGTCGAACATGACTGCCGCTCGCATAGTTGCAGAGGTTGTCAAGAGCACCCTTGGTCCCAGAGGAATGGACAAGATGCTCGTAGACAGTCTAGGCGATGTGACCGTCACCAATGACGGAGCAACAATCCTAGACGAGATTGATGTTCAGAACCCAGCCGCAAAAATGATGGTGGAAGTTGCAAAAACGCAAGATGATGAAGTTGGTGACGGCACAACCACCGCAGTCATCATCGCAGGAGAGTTGCTGAAGCGTGCAGAGGCCCTGCTCGACGATGATATTCACCCCACTGTCATCGTTTCGGGGTACAAGAAGGCCGCCGAGAAGGCCATGCAAGTGCTCAACGATATTTCTATCCCAGTCGATCCAGATGACAAAGCCACGCTAAAGAAGGTGGCAATGACGTCGATGCACAGCAAGGGACTGGGCGATGCGAGGGAACACTTTGCAGATATCTCAATCGAAGCTGTTAGACTAGTGGCTGAGAAACGAGGCGCAGAATGGACCGCCGACATCGATAACATACAACTCACAAAGAAAGAGGGAAAGAGCCTCCTCGACACTGAGCTCGTGAAGGGCATAATTGTGGACAAGGAAGTCGTCCACCCAGGCATGCCCAAGAGCGTGAAGAATGCAAAGGTTGCACTTCTGGACTGTGCACTAGAGATTGAGAAGACTGAGATCAGCGCCGAGATCAGGATCAACGATCCAACTCAGATGAAAGCCTTCTTGGACGAAGAGACCAAGATGATGAAGGGTATGGTAGACAAGATCAAGACCGCAAAAGCGAACGTGGTCATGTGCCAGAAAGGAATAGATGATACCACTCAACACTTTTTGGCCAAAGAGGGAATCCTTGCGGTCAGGAGAATCAAGAAATCTGACATAGAGAAATTGGCAAGGGCAACGGGTGGCAAAGTCGTTACCAATCTTGAGGATCTAAGAGAGAGCGACCTCGGATTGGCAGGCCTCGTGGAAGAACGCAAACTAGGTGATGACAAGATGGTCTTCATCGAAGGATGTAAGAACCCGAGATCAGTCGCGATACTGATACGAGCGGGACTGGAAAGGCTGGTTGACGAAGCCGAGCGTGCCCTGAACGACTCTCTTTCCGTGGTCGCAGACGTCATCACCAAGAATAAGGTTGTAGCTGGAGGTGGAGCGATCGAGGCGGAACTGTCCAGGAGAACCCGAGACTACGCCAAGAAGGTGGGCGGGAGAGAGCAACTAGCCATCGAGGCATTCGCCGATTCTATCGAAGCCATCCCCAGAACGCTAGCAGAGAATGCAGGACTCGATCCAATTGATATCATGGTTGCCATTCGATCGGCTCACGAGAAAAAGGATGGGCTGTGGCAGGGCGTGGATGTCTTCAGGGGCGGAACAAAAGACATGCTCAAGAGCGGAGTTCTCGAACCCATCAAAGTCAAAGAACAGGCCATCAAGTCCGCCACCGAAGCTGCTTCGATGATTCTAAGAATCGATGATGTGATAGCTTCCGCAAAGCCCCCGCCAACCCCACCTCCGCAAGGAGGTCCAGGCGGAGGCATGCCTGATTACTAATCGAATAACATGACAAGTTCGCCGCCGCAATGCTTACGATCGCAGACGACTCTCCAGTGAGACTTGAAATATTCAATACGATTTGTCATACAAGCCTTTAAGAAAGGCTGCGAGTTTCGTACACGAACAGTGCTCCGGTAGTATAGCCCGGTCATGTGAATAGCGCCGAGAGTATGCTGGCCTCTCGCGACACATCGGAGAAAGCCAGCGACGCGGGTTCAAAATGATCAAGACAACAGATCATGAAAATCCCGCCCGGAGCACCAAGCTAGCACGAACGAACTGGTTGCCAAGACTCAGAAAAGGAACAGCAGTCATCGTGACAGGGACGCCAGGCACAGGAAAGACAACCATCAGTCGCCTACTCGAGAGAGAGCTCAGAGCGAGCTACGTCAACCCTCAGAGCCTCATTAGAAGGGAAGGCATGGACTTCACATACGATGACAACAGGAAAACACGCATAATCTCTCCCAGACACCTTCTCAAGGCAATACGTAGGCGAGCTGTGCAAGCCGACCATGGATTGGTCATCGACAGCCACATCATCCCAGAAACCGGTCCACTGCCTAGACTTGTCAGAGCGATTGTCCTACGTTGCGATCCGGTCATCTTAAAGCGCCGACTTAAACGGAAACGATGGTCGAAATCTAAGATTGGCGAAAACCTGCTGGCAGAGATACTTGATATCTGTTTGTGGGACGCAGTGAAGAACTACGGGTGGAATAGAATCTTGGAGGTCGACACTTCAAAGAAGACTCCCCACCTCGTGATCCAACTGATAATGAATGATCTGAAGAAGAAACGACCTAAGGAAAGCGCAAAGTTGACTGGATGTCGACCCTGGAACGCAGAGAGAATCTTATCCGCTATCTACGGTGAGGGCCGGAATTGAAGAGAAATTATCTGGTTGTGGCATGCGCGAAATGTAGAGCTCTTCTACTTGCACAGCAGGGGAAGAAGACTAGACAGTGTCCATACTGTGGAGCCAAGATTGCCCTCTCAAAGACAGAGATTCTTTGGATAACGAGCGACCTCGAAGAGGCGCGATCGATCCTTCGTTCCAAACGGCAGGGTAGCTCCGAACCCGTAACAGCCAATGAATATCAGAGGCAGATCGGCACAGACTTTTAACGTCAATGCATGAGTATCTGTGGTGATCAGTTTGTCTTCAGCTGCAGATAGAAAGTTCTCTGAAGAGCTTGCGCTTCTCCTTCAGAAGACGGTCGTAATCGAAACCAGCAATGGAAAGAAGTATACCGGAATTCTCTCCGGGGTGGATACGGGCACTCTCACAGTATGTATCTCAGATTGCACCGACGAGTCTGGGAAGACTCTCCCCAGGCTATTCATCACCGGCCGCTCGATCGCACAGATGTACAGCATGGAGAAACCGTTTGATCTGCAATCGCTTGCCGACAGAATCGAACGAGTGTTTCCGAGAATGGTAAGAGTGGTCGAGGGCGCGGGCGTAATCTTGGTCATGGACAAGATTAGACTGAGCGAGAAGGGCATTATCGAAGGATCAGGACCGGCCGCAGAGAGAGTCCAGAAGGTCTACGAGGAGTTCATGAAAGAACGACCGCCGAAAGGGTCCTAGTGTCTCGGAAGCGCCCAGCTCACGAATTAGATGCATGACCGAACTCGTTCACTGTATTGACGTCATGGATTATGTTGAATGATGTGCATTGTCCTTCGAGATTACCCAGAGAGATGTTCTGGGCAGAATAGGAATCTTTGAGACCAAGAGTGGAAAACTCGAAACGCCAGCTCTTTTTCCCGTGGTGAACCCGCTCGCCCAAGAGATCTCGCCGCGCATCATGTTTGAGAAACTTGGATGCAAAGCGCTAATCACAAATGCATACCTGATAGGGCGGCGAGCAGGGAACGCTGGAGTCACCGACATACATAATTTCTTGGACTTCCCCGGCATCATTGCCACGGATTCTGGGGCATACCAAATTCTTCGTTACGGGGACGTTGAGATCAGCCCACTGGAAGTAATCAGGTATCAAGAGGCCATTCAAACCGATATCGGCGTTATCCTAGATGTTCCCACGGGATCGAAGGCTTCGAGAGCCAAAGCAACTGAAACCGTCAAAGAAACTATCAAGAGAGCTGATGAGGCACAGAAAGCGATCACAAGGAGAGACATAGCTTGGGTAGGGCCGATACAGGGAGGGCAGTTCCCAGATCTGGTCGCTCACAGCGCTCGCGAAATGGCGAAGCGAGGATTCGACATATACGCACTGGGAAGTCCAACCAAGATAATGGAACAGTACCAGTTCGCAGACTTGGCCGATATGATATTTGCAGCAAAAACAAACCTTCCCTCGAGCGCGCCGTTCCACTTATTCGGCGCCGGTCACCCGTTCATGTTTGCATTTGCAGTAGCACTCGGATGCGATTTGTTCGATTCAGCTGCTTACATTCTCTACGCACGTAGAGGGCGATATCTGACCAACGCCGGAACCCTTCATCTCGCGCAGATGGAGTACTTTCCATGCCGATGCAGCGCTTGCCTTAGGATGAAACCAGCAGACGTGAGGTTGCTCCCCACCATCGCGAAGACGCAATTCCTTGCCGAGCACAACATTTCTGCCTGTTTGCAGGAGATCGCTACCATCAAGGAAACTATTGTCGAGGGAAGACTCTGGGAACTCGTCGAAGCAAGATGCAGGAGCCATCCAAGCCTACTGCAAGGCCTTCGAAGAATCAAAGAACATAAGGTCCAGATAATGCGTGGCGCGCCATCAACAAAGCGCAAAGGGATTCTCTTCTTCGACTCAACGAGTCTTCAAAGACCGGAGTATCTCATCTACCTTGAGAGACTGGCGGGAGACTACGAGCCCCCGAAAACAGCAACCACCGCGTTGCTGGTACCTGCAACTCGGCAAGGTCCTGAAGACAGAGTGGACACCCGCGTGGGACTCAGGGATCTAGGTCCCGAGACGCACGTTTGCCTGTACTGCCCACCATATGGGATAGTGCCTTCTGAGTTGGAGGATGTCTTCCCGTTCATGCACACCGAGATCCCGGAAGAACCTGATCCAGAAATTCTCAAGGCAATGGTGGGAACGGTTCGCATTTACTTTGCTAACCACAGACGGTACCGGTCCTTGGTCGTCGCTCACTCAAGCAGGGACTGGCAGACACGTTTCGCCAGGATGTGCGGGCACATTTGCAGGGACCTGGGGCTGAGATTCCATAGCTGCAGCGAAGGCAAACTGCGTAACATACGGATAGAAATACTAGGTAGCCAGAAGAAGAATCCATACAAAAGCCTCAGAAGAAAATGAGTCAGAAGGAAATCGTAGGTTCCTGAATTGCCCGCAGCGAAGAAAGGTGCCCTAGGAAGACTGTTGGGTTCAGATGCTCGAGCGGAGCTCCTCACGTTCTTCCATGGCAATCCGAGAACTGCTGACAGCTTAGAAGGGCTCGCGACTAGGATCGGAAGAAAATCTGCTGAAATTGAGAACGATCTGTCTGAGCTTGTCGAGATCGGCCTGCTTCGGGAACGGAGGATCTACTCTCTGGATCCTGACCGGGATGTTACTCTGCAACGAGAGATTTCGGACGAGTTGAAAGAGAGTACTGCACAACAAGAGCAGGACCCTCTTAAAGAAGTCACGAGGGATCTAACAGAAATCGAAATCATCGATCATATTGTGCCATCCGGAATCCCTTCTCCGGCAATGCTGCTCATCATGGGCGACCCCGGAACGGCCAAGAGGGAGCTATGCCTAGAATTCGTAGCGAGATGCCTTAGACGCAAACACCGTGTCGTCTACTTGGCCTTAGAGGAATCTCCCGGAGAAATACGCGCCTCGTTGACCCAGGCGGGTAACCTTGGATCTCTTGTAGGATCTCTTGCCCAACCAGAAAGACTGCGCGATCTCGTGATGATTGACTGCTACTCTTCACAGATCGGGATGATGAGCGATGAAGAGTTGAATGCCGATCCAAACAACCTTCCAGAGCTGAGCATCACGGTATCGAAAGCTCTAGAGAACAAAACGCAAGGCCTCTTTGCTCTTGATTCCCTTGACACTCTAATGCGCAAGAGGGGACTAGCCTCATCCTTAGAGTTCATTCGAACACTCCGAGCCAAGACAAGGATCGCCAAATTCGATTCCATAGTTACTTTGAACAGGCAGGCTTTCCCAACAGCGATACTGGCAGCAGTGCAGGAAAGCGTCGACGGAGTATTCGAGATGAAAGTCGAAGAAGAGCCATCGGGACTTGCACGATACTTCAGAATCCCCAAAATGCGTGGCACTCCCCACCATACCGCATGGAGAGCTTACGAGCTAGATTTCAGGGCACCTGTCAAGACCAAATGATCAACCGCCCAATTTCGTCAGCAAGCACAGATCTCGTTCTAAAGCCCCTGACTCTGTTGGACGAAGATCAATAACAAGGATTTTAATTACAGACGATGCAGATCAGCAGCGAACCTAGATGAACCGCCAACGTTTCCTTCGTCATCCAACGAAGCTGTTCGAAATCTCTTCCGGAAAAACAACAGATCAACTACTTTCTGAAATGGCCTCTACGGCCTTTCAAGGAAGAAGCCTTGGTGAGGCCTTCGAGATTTGGACTCGAATGTTGAAGAAACGACAGATAGTAATCTGGATGGGAATCGCAGGCGCAATGGTGCCGGCTGGCATGCGGAAGATCATTACGCAGTTGATCAGGAGAAGGATGATAGACGTTCTCGTTACAACTGGTGCAACGATCTACCACGATGCCTATGAAGCAACCGGCGGAAAGCACTTCAAAGGAACCGACAAGGCTGATGACGTGCAACTCAGGAAGTATAAAGTTGACAGAATGTACGATGTCTACGCTGACGAGAAGAAGTTCTATCGACTCGATAACGAGATTGAGAGGGAGTTCTGCTCTATCCTTCGAGATAACTACCCTTACTCTTCTCGCCAGATCACCGAGAAACTTGGCACTTGGCTATCAGAGAGAGCTCGAGACAGGGACAGCATCTCAATTGCAGCGAAAGAGGCTGGTGTTCCGATCTTCCTTCCGGCCCTTTGCGATAGCTCCCTTGGTTTTGCGATGATGTTCGCGAATAGGAGAAGAGGTAGGAAGATCATCGTCGATCACATGAAGGATGTTTATGAGAGCGCTCTGATCACTGAGAAGTCATCAAGGAGTGGAGTTGTGATTTTTGGAGGTGGAGTCCCTAAGAACTTCATACAGCAGTCCGCTGTTGTTGCAAGCTATGCGACAAGGCATGACAGGACGCACGACTATGCGCTTCAAGTTACCACGGATGCTGCACATTGGGGCGGTCTTAGCGGAGCCACCCTTGAAGAGGCAAAAAGCTGGGGCAAATACAGCGCAAGGGCGCAAATGGTCACATGCCACGCGGATTCCACCATAGCATTGCCTATGCTAGGTCAGGGTCTTGCTGACAGGTTCAAGAGGGTGAGAAGAGACATTCCAAGGTTCGATTGGACAGCCGACGCACTCAAGATCACCTTTCAAAGGTTCAGGGCATAAGCACCAGAGCTAGGGCTACATAGCTAAATAGTTGCGAACGTCGGTCTAGGAATGGGCCCGGGCCCGTAAGGAAATGAGAATCCCGGGAAGCTCAGCTAGGTTGGAGCGACCGAAACACGTCCGTGGGACAAAGTTGTCGAAGCTCATAACCGGTTGGTCGGGCGTTCAAATCGCCCCGGGCCCATCACAATGATTCTCAATGAGCGGCTCTATCATGCGGCCAGCAGAAGTCACCCGCATCAGCGTTCTCATTAGCGCCTACGGTTGATGAACACGTTTGATGACTAGTTGGATGTCTTCGGCTTTGACGGTCTTACGTCCCGCATGAGTGGCAAGCGTGGCAGCCTCTTTGCTCACACGCACAGCATATTCTTCCAAGATACGGCGCATCTCTTCGACCGCGTCGTCCCCGACTCGCTCGGCACCAGCTTTCTCGATGAGTCTCCGAACTGCGGCCGTGGAAAGTTCACCGTTTCGCATCAAAATAACCAGAAAAAGGTTTGGAATTGCGATTCTATTAAGGTTTGCCGCTTCTCGACAGCAGAAGCATGATTAGCGCCTTCTGTGGCGGCTAGAGGCTGCTTTTGAGCCCTTCTCATCTACTACGCCATGTCAATCGACGCCCCAATATACACGAAAAAGGAGATGTAGATGTGAAACCCTATCTCCAGAAGATACTTCCTCCCGCAATCATTTCCTGCTGCAGAAGACTGGCAAGCCCTCCGACAGATCGCGCAAGAATGATTCTCGACTCTTCCCTCGTTTGTCATGGAATGTCGACTGTTCCGGCTCAATGAACCCTAGGTTTTTAGGCGAGGCGAATGATTGCAGCCTTCGCACTACGCCGGAGACAAGAGATTGGGAAAAGTTCGCACGGAAATGGTAAAGCGGGCTGCAAGGGAATTGATCGCGAGGTTCCCAGACAAGTTCACAAATGAGTTTGAATCAAACAAGACAGCGGTCAATGAAACGGTGAGGGCACCGTCAAAGAAACTCAGAAACCTGATAGCAGGGTACATCACGCGCCTCAAAGTAACGGATTCCAATAAAACAGCCATGATGCAAATGAGCCCAGAAGCTCAACTAGGTCTAGGCGAAGACGAGGACGAACAGACTCAAGAGGAAAGCACACCCGCGGCAGTTTAGAATTCTTTCTCTCGCCTGGCGCTCGAACGACAAGACGAGGTCCCATCTTCATAATCGCATAATTCAAGATCGATAACGAACCGATCGTCATTCGGAATGCTTGTGACTCCTGCGACTGTTCAAGTCACGTCATGCAGATCGCAGTACTGTTCACGCAATTATGATCTGGAACATGCAAGTTGACTAAGCTGGCAATCCTCGGTCACGAGTCATTGCGTTGAATGCCCAGAACGTCATGCCTTGATCCAAACAAGACGTCGGCGCATAATGTTGTAGCTACCATGACAAGCGACGATTATCTTCTTAGAAAGTAATATGACAAGCTGCAAACATCTGTGCCTGAAAGTTAAGCATTTGGATGTCTATTTGTTCGCGTTTTCGAACAATCGCCAAAAACCCCTAGGGACAGGCGGCTGCACTGTCCATCCGGCTGCAACTGGCAAGTTTGCAAAGACTTTTATGGGGATCTGATGAGGTAGACTAAAAATATGTTGAAGGGAGGCGCATACTAATGGTGGAAATGTTCTGTGTCAAGTGTAAAGAGAAGAAGACAGTCGACGATAATACTGTGACAAAAGAGAAGACCGTAAAAGGCCGCAACATGATTCGTGCTATCTGTCCAACTTGTGGAACCAAGATGGTCAAGTTCGTGAAGTAGCTTCCGACTGTCTGAATCTGGCAGGGCACTGGCTGAACGACTTGGCCGACTGTGCCTGCTTCTACCCATTTTTAGCTCTCATGGGATTCCATCGAGGCCACCGTTGAAGCAAAGGGTTCAAATCGTTGGCTCGAACAACTGAGCAAAATTCATCGGAACTGATCATCAGGCATGAGAAGCTCGATCTTCGAATCTATCTGTCATCACTGAGCAAGTTGCTTCTGCATGAGGAAACTATTCCCGAAAGAGTTGCTGAGCTAAAACGAGAATTCTTCCATGATCAAATAGTGAAGGTTCCCATCGTTGTCGACGCCAACACATGTGTTGTTCTTGATGGAATGCACCGTGTTGCTGCACTGAGAGAACTCAATTGCGCTTGCGTACCAGTTTGTGCGGTCGACTATCAGAATCCGAGCATCAGAGTAGGCGCCTGGTACAGGACGATGTCCGGCGAGTCGAGCCCTGATCAGGTCAAGTCCACGCTCTCGGCATCACGTCTCATGCTTGATGCATTCTCGTTTGACATGACGAGATTCATGGAGAATCCAATGCTCGCAGTACTCTTCGCAAACGGCGAGTGTTACAGGCTCATGAGTAGTAGTTCACAGACTTTTGACACTCTTAGGATTGCAGAGCAGTGTATTCGAGATCTTGGTTTTGTTATCAAGTTCGAAACTGAACATCATGCCTTTCAGGCTCTCATCAACAAGGGAACAGGAGCAATAATGACTCTGCCTAAGATAGACAAGGCGTCGATACGGGAAGCAGGACTCACGGGGCAACTGCTACCTCACAAAGTGACCAGGCATATCGTACCTGCTCGACCACTAGGGGTGAACGTACCTATCAAGACGCTCACAGACCAAACCGTGAAAATCGCGGAGGCAAACCGAAGATTTGTTGCTGATTTGGAGACGAGAACAATAACACGTGAACCTTCCGGAGCGATTATCGACGGCAGACGCTACGACGAAGAGACGTTTATCTTCAACTAGCGGGACTGGCACGAGAAGACCTGACGTTGCGAATTCGAGTAAGATTCTACGGAGTCCTGAAGACGGCCGCGAACACGGAAACACTTGAGCTTGCTTTCGACGGTGCCCTCTCTGTCCGGCAACTCGTGAGCAAACTCGTGGATGTGATTGCTCGCCCCGAGTTTGAGTCGTATCTTATCGATGCGGACACTAAAGATCCTAGACCGAATGCATTGATTCTAGTCTCGGGGACAGAGATTGGGGCGCTGAACGGTACTGACACTATACTGAGAGACGAGGACGAAGTCGTATTCCTTCCTGTCGCACATGGCGGTTGAACTGCTCTGCTTTGGCATATCTCAGGTTCTGAATACTTACCAGAACCACATCTCACATAGTTTATATGAACCCCGACATCGCTAGTTTGAGTCTAATCGAGAGCTGAGGATAATGCCCGCCGAGGTCAGTGATATCGAGGAATTCGTTCGGATTTCCGAACGAGCAGAAGAGTGCAGAGTGAAACGTCGAGAAGATATAGTCAAGTTGAAACTTAGAACGCCAAGCAAACTGTACACGATAAAGCTAGGTGCTGACCAGGCCGCAGATGTTCTGAAGCGGGTCAAGTGCGAAGTCATAGAAACATAGGCCGCTCTAGGTCACTATCCGGTCGATTCCTCGGGTTGCGAATAGTCATATGGCATGCAGCTCGAGCGAGGTTTCTCTTTTGAAATAGGCGATATTGTCCATTCTTCTCACAAATCTTGTGCAGTGCCCACACTCGGAAGCCAGTATTGGCTGCTGGTCCTCCGGACAAGTCAGTACCTCCATGCTGATAATTCGGTGTCGCGGCGACGCTGGCATTGCGCCGTATGTCTTCACGAAGTCCTCTACTGTAAGCTCTGGGGCCAATGGATCCTCCAAGTCAACAACAACATGAATTGACCGAATAGGAACACGAATGAAGCTACCCGAGTTCTCAGCGAGCAATTGTTCTCTCTTCCCTACCTCGCCTTGAAAGAACCTCTACCCATGGGTTTCCTGCGAAGAACTTTGGCAGATCGTCTGGCGCGGTGACTGTGGGCAAAACCCGCACAGGAACGTAGGGATTAACTGTCTCCTGGCGAGGACTCGTTCGTCTCAGAGACATGAGCTCTTCGCTCAAACTCTGAACGGTTCGTTCGAGGGCGTCAACTTGGGTGCGAAGTTCTCGGATCTCATTCTGGAACTGATCTGCCGCCCCTTTCTCAGGTTGGGGTAAGGCTGTGGTCGTCATTTCGAAATATCGTGCGGGTAAGGCTTCATCGACGTTTCTATGGTCATAAGTGAACAGCCCGATCCCTCGCTCGTGAAAGAGTCGTGCATCAGTATGAGCCGCAGCGGCCTTCGGAAGGGCAAGATAGGTTCTATTGGATTTCCCTGCAAGGGCCGTTGCTCTCATGATTGAATTCAAGAAGGCTTGTCGGTCCGTCCAGAGCGACTCGCCCAGAATGACCACACGAATATTCGTGCCCTCGCCTTGAAACAACATGTCAGGATTCTGGTGGGCGTCCACTGTCGGGGACTCGTCAAGACCTGCGCTTGTGAAACGTTGACGGAGCCATTGCCTCACGTCTACTAGGTTAGGATGCGACAGGCAGCCATCCCTCCATTCGTTCCCAGTTCCATCTATAGTCCTCCGGAACTGCGTACCCATAGATGATGCATCCGTGCCAGACTGAGTGTTGTGGATTCTTGGTCATCTTGACTGATACTCCCTTGATTCCCTTCTCTTTCAGTAGCGCCTTCATCTTTGTGGGAGCGTCCGTTGCGAAGTCTCGCAGTCTCTCAGGAGGCTGCCAGCTGAAGTTGCCGCCGGAGAGAAGAATTTCCTTGTAGAGTAGCGGTTGAAGCTCGACCGGGCAATGTTCGACAGATCTCACTATTGCCTCTCCAAAATCCATCATGCCTTCGAAGAGTGTGTCGCCTACCTTGACATCCTTTGGCCTGGGCATTCCACGTGTCGTGTAACTCTGAAACAACTCATTCTGAGGGTTGAAGACATATTCTCCGATCAGGAATCTCTGCCATGACTTCTCAGCGAAGTCCACTTCGACTCTAGTTCCGGGCACCTTGAGTTTTGCCTTGAACTTGGTGGGATTCTCTTTCGCCGCTTTGACCGCTTTCTCTAGATCTAGTGGGAGAAGACCTAAGTCTTCCTTCACCTGTCGAACGAATGCTTCTTCTTGGGCTAGGTCCCCGTACCCTAGATCCTTCAAGATCTCAGCGGTAATGGAATTAGCCTCTCCGCCTCCACGGTTCACAGTGACTAGCGCGCTGCGTATGGGGTAGCTGCTGATTGGGCACACTTGGGTATTGCCGTGTCCTGATTCCACGACGACGCAGGTTGTGACGCCGTGACCTATTGCAACTGCGAAAGGCTGAGAGATTACGGTTGCAGCTTTGACAAGTCCATCCTTTGCGGCTTCCATCATAGTTTCGAAAAGGCTCTCGTACATGTATCTAGGGGAGACACTGGAAAGTGATGCCACGACATAGAAACCTTCGAAGCTCTTCTCTGACTGGGGGCGAAACATGTTGAGGCCGAAACGAGAGATCTCGTTGACAACTCGCCAGGCTCTCTTATCTCCACGATCTATGACGCCATTCCGCATCGGGTAAACCAGACGGGAAGCGAGATCTTCTGACGATTGTAAATATAGGGGGACTTCATCACCAACGACGATTTCTGGTGCCTGATTCAGGGCTCGCATCATGATGGACTCCTGGTCAGGGAAGTAGCCCCTGTTTCTAAGCACCCTCGGAGCATCTCCGCAAGTTATCGGCCCGAACTTCAGATCACTGGTTCCGAAATCTATTCCGAACGTATACTGCTCTCTGTATTCGCTCAACGCGATCTCCTCTCAACAACAAGCTTCTCGCCTTCAATACGGACAAGCACCTCTTCGTTAGCTGCGAAAGGAAACAGGGAGTCTTTCACGACATCAGCGGGAATATAGAGAACACCGGTGCGGCTTCTATCCGAACGAGATCCAAGTATTATGCGTGCCATCCCTGTGAGGACCATACAATTTACCTGCCAAATTGACTGACAATGCGTACGGCAGACCTTGCGATAAAAGCGGGAGAATGACTCTTCTGGCCTGTGAGGCAGGTGAAACTACTGAAGGCAATAGCTCAGCGGCACGAGAGAAACCATTTACGCAGAATCAGTGAATTCCTCTGTGTCAATTCCAAGTGAATCTGTAATGGCGCGTGGAACTGACCAATATGCATTGACGTTCCTGCTGATGTTCGCAATTGGCATTGGTGTTCCCATTTCGCCACTACTTGCTTCAAACATGGGCGCGAGCTGGATAGAGATCGGCCTGATGGGATCCGCATGTGCACTCATCTTCACGTTCTCGGCTCTCATGACTGGACGCGTCTCCGACAGAATCGGAAGACGACCTATACTAGCAGTAAGCTCTGTGCTAAGCGCATCGGCGGCGCTATTGTTCATGAAAGCGACGAGCATCTCGGAACTGATCGCGATCAGAGGACTCGATGGCCTAGCTTGGGCCTGTTTCTGGCCGCCGATGGAAGCTCTTGCTACAGAAACCTCGGACACTGGCCAGATCGGAAGAGGCATCGGGCTTGTTACAAGTGTCTACGCGTTGGGCTTCGCCATAGGTTCGTTTGCGGGCGGATTCATAACAACCGTTTTCGGATTTGCTCTCACCTTTTTCACCTACTTCGTATTCGCTGCTCTTTCGATACTCGCGGTTTGGTTGATTGCGGTCCCCAGGCACTCATGGCCTTCAGAGCCTTTGCTGGGTGATAGGCTTTTGCCAAGATTGTCCTCTCGCGATTTGATCGCCGGGAACGTCCTTGGAGCTTCTTACACATTTGGATTGGCCACCATTATGGCGTTGCTCTCAGTCTACGCTGCAGGTATCGAGATTCCAGTCTATTGGATCGGGATCGCTTTCTCAATATTCTGGGTTGGAAGAATAATCGGAGCCGCATTCTCAGGAACTGCATCTGACAGGCTAGGGAGGAGACGTGTGGTCATGAGTGCTCTCATTGCAGGATCCGTTGGGTTCGTACTGATCGGGATCGCTCCAGGTTTCTTGCTTCTCGCAACTGGCGCTTTCTTGGCTGGGCTTTCCATTGGCGGCGTCTTCCCAGTCAATGTCGCCATAATTGCAGATGATGTCGCACCTGCTCGTCGTGGCACAGCAATGGGCCTCTACGAGACGGTTTGCGCAACCGCTTTCATGGCAGCTTCCGTTCTAGGAGGAACATCTGCTAATCTTCTCACTCCTAGAATGCCATACATGTTGTCAGCGGTCGTCTTCGTTTCCTGTGCGGCCGCACTCGCCATTCTCATGCCATATCGTCCACGACAAAGCACACGATTGGAACGAAACGTTGCAGATTGAGGCAAATCCTATCCTCAGCTCAACTAAACACAGAATCACTCGAGTCTGCGGACCTTTGGTGTGAATCGGTCAACATTGACAGCATCATTGATCATCCTTCTCATTCTGCCCGGAGTCTTGCGAGCATTCACAGGAGTCATGCAGTGCATAATGATTGAATCTCGACAGTTGGATCGCGCTTCTATTCCAAACACCTGCAGCGAAACCGCCTTGAGTGATTCAACAGATTCATGAAACCAAATACCATTTATCCGCCTCGTTGGTGCGTACGAGGGAAGCGACAACAGCAGATGATCTCACTGACGCCCCGTAACTTTTCCGGAACTACGCTCCTTGATCCATGCAGCATCCTGGCCTTATTCTACACGGATTGGTGTCCTTTCTGCAAAAGCTTTCTCACGATCTTCGAAAGTGCCATGGTGAAGAGAGCCGAACCATTAGGCGCCCTTGCCAACATCAGTGACGAGAGCAATCCATTATGGGAGACATTCAAAGTGGATATAGTCCCGACATTGGTCGGGTTTAGAGACGGGTTGGTAATCGTCAGAAAGGACGGCGTCGCAGGCATTGGTCTGGGAATGCCTGAGCTCGAGGATGCGCTGCGAAAGATGGAGAAACGTTGAGCAACACTTCACGAACGATTCGACTGATAAGGCATATATTTCGTCGCCTGAAAGATTGACTTCCTCATGAGGTATGGAAGGTCTTCATGGTGAAATTTGTTGATCTGACGGTTCCGATCGGAATAGCGACTCCGCCGTGACCGACATACGAGCCGCTTCAGGTAAAGTACTTCAAGAGACTTGCTCCAAACGGAGCGAACGCACAGCTACTGACACATTCCAACCATGTGGGCACCCACCTTGGCGACGAGATTCACTTCTAAACGCCCGGGAAGGACATTGCGAGTTTGACGATGGATTTTCTGGTAGGACCAGGTGCGGTAGTGGACCTCTCAGATGAGGCTGGCGACTACGATGTCTACACTTCGAAGATGATTGAGGATAAAGTTGAGATCAGAAGCGGAGACATTCTGATCATTAACACCGGCTACCACAAGTACGGCTGGGCTCAACCGACAGCCGACGAGATCAGATACATGGTTAAACACCCTGGCCCAGACAGAGAATTCGCAGAATGGGCCAAGAGAAAGAAGATCAAGTGGATTGGCGTCGACTGCGGCAGCG
>CAYGWT010000052.1:0-7742 GCA_964353625.1 uncultured Candidatus Bathyarchaeia archaeon
GAGAAGTGGAGTATGTCTGCAGACTCGGGGCCAAACTCGTCAAGGATTTCGTTGTTGGCAACTCTGCAACAATAAATGAGCTGCTAGAAGAGTACGACGCCATCTTTTTGGGATCCGGTGCCGGGCTACCGTGGTTCCTGAATATTCCGGGCGAAAACCTAAACGGCGTGTATTCCGCGAACGAGTATATGACTCGCGCCAACCTCATGAAGGCATATCGTTTTCCGGAATATGATACTCCGATCGCACGTGGCCGCCATGCGATCACCATCGGAGGAGGAAATGTGGCGATGGATTCCTCACGCACCGCCCTCAGGCTTGGTGCTCAAAAATCTGTCCTTGTCTATCGTCGATCACGCGAAGAAATGCCGGCCCGCGCTGAAGAAATCCATCACGCTGAAGAGGAAGGAGTCCAATTCAGATTACTCGCAACACCGGTCGCCATCCACGGCGACGAGAAGGGCCGCGTAAGAGAACTAGAATGCATCCATAATCAAGTTGGAGAGCCCGAAGCTTCGGGACGACGCCGTCCGGTTCCCATTGAAGGATCCAACTTCCGAATTCCTGCAGATACTATAATCATCGCAATAGGTCAAAGCCCGAGCCCGCTGATCCCCAAGACCACACCAGACCTGAAAACAGGCGAGGACGGCGTCGTGGTCATTGATAATGAAACTGGGAAGACATCAAAGAAGGGAGTATTCGCCGGCGGCGATGTCGCCACTGGCGGAGCAACAGTCATCCTAGCGATGGGCCAAGGCAAGAAGGCGGCCAAAGCCATCGACGAGTACCTGAAAACAGGGCAATGGTAGCCGAGCACATAACCTACTTCACGCTCGGGCCATCGCGAAGGCTGTACGATTCTACATAGAGAAAGAAAGAGGCTGCCGCATCTTCGGCAGAGAATACCGCCTACGGTTGGCTTCAATCCGCCATCAGGCCTATGCCAGAAGAGACGCTCGCGGGTTCCCGATCGGCGAGATGACTAATGCTGTAGTGTGGCCGGTGGAATAACTGGGTCACTTGCTACGAAGCGGGACGTGTCTACTGACTATTACGGTGATTTTCAATTTCTATGCGCTGACTCAAAGGATTGTTCAATTCTCAGAGACATCGGCTCATGCGGGCGATTCGTGTTTTTGGTGGGGTCGGTGGGATTTGAACCCACGGCCTCCCGGACTCTCGCATTCCATGCCCCGAGCCGGGTATCATACCATGCTAGACAACGACCCCAAGCAGCGTAACAGACCCCTCGCTCCCTAATTCTATCTTTCCCTCAATCCGCAAGCTCATACTCGCGCGAATGTTCCAAACTGATTGATTCAATCTGCTGCTTCGAAGATTGGCAAATTGTTGTCTTGATTTCTGTGTATTTGTGCACAACTATCCTCGGCAACGAGCAATTTCCTTAGACAATCGGCGTCAATAAGTCAGGTATTCTATTTGATGTAGCTGTTGGTGGATCTATCGAAGTCAGTGATGAGTTCTACCTTATCCGAATGTTCTCGTAGAGTAGATTCGCCAACGCCTGGGAATATGATCGCCGGGCCTTTGTGCGCGATCTCGGTGGCTGGATGGTCTGAGCCTAGATTATCCTTCGAGATCTCGAAGACTAATTTCCTAACCTGCCCCTCATCGATGTAGCCTAGCGAATGCAGATACTCGTGAAGCAGTATCGAGTAAACGTACGCGTTGATTTCGCGAAAGGTTCGAGCCGAGTGTGTGACGGCGTCGAGCCCTCTCTTGTTCATGACAATTCCATTCGTGCCGACCCCATGGAATGCCCCTATTTGATCAGGGAGCTCAGCCAGGTAGAGCATCAGGCCTGACCTTCTCTGGCCCAGTGAGTGTTCTACAGTCTTCTTCACAATCTCGAAGACATCACCAAAGTTCTTGCATTTGTCCAATTGTCCTGCAGCGTCTGTCGTCAATCTCACACCCAGTCTATTTTCGGTCTAGGAGGATTGAAGCTTCCATGCTTTCTTACAATCAACTCTAACCTCTTGTTCCTGAACACCGCTTTCGCCGTGTCAGGGTCGACTCGAAAAGGCAAAGGAATCTCCTTCACCCATGAGCCCGCCTGCGTTTTAATCGACAGAGTAAGAGAGTTCTCGGCGCAATGGAGACTCAAATCATTCTTGTCTGCTGAAGGCAACTCGACGGTGACTCTCGCATTCCCTGCCTCAGTAGAGACCCTCACTTGAGGCTCTGCGAGAGCCTTGCCAGGCTGATCTGCTGAATCTTCATGCTCCTGATCAGTTGGAGCGGTCTCATCTTCGAACACTGGGTGGGAAACTTCCTGATTGTAGCTCGCCGCTGCAATACGCGGACGAGCTTTGCCTTCGTGGAGTTCCACTGGTCGCTTCCAAAGTCGTTCCGGAAACTCAAATGCACTATTCATCTCATTTTCTTCTATCATTCTCTATTCTCCTCCAATACTCGCCGGACTCTCTCCAAGAACGCCATGTATTCGCAGAAGATCTGTCTGCCAGTATGTGTAAATCCATATGTGTCGTCGTCAAGCTCATCGATGAGCCGATGGGAAAGCAAAGAAGTGACGTTCTCATAGACGAGCTTAGGATTGATCTCTGCTCGATACTGCCTCTTACCATGCGGCCTCTCAAGCAGAGGCACAAGCATGCAAACTCTAGTCTCATTTCCTAGCAGATCGATTATTTCCAAAGCCTCACGGAACGTTCTGTCGATAGCGTGTTCGCGCCATGGAAGGCGTTGAACCTCAAATTTGCCAGATTCTATCGCCTCTGGAAATTGTTCAGCAATCTCGCTCGTGTCAGTCCTTGAAGGAAACATCAAAGTCGCATCTGCGTTTTCCGCGTCCTCCACCAGCTCCAAGCTCTGAAGCAGATTCGCGTTAACAGGACCTGTTTCACAGAAGACGAGATGCAGACAGTCGCGGTCCATTCCGCAAACGTCAACCTCTATGACACGACCGCTCTCTGGCATTGTTCTCAGAGTGGGTGAGACGAATGTGTCCTGGATGCCCTGCTGGATCATCGACCTTACCGCTTGGAACTTCTCCAGCATGTGGAGTTCGGTTTCATTCGTTTCTGAACTGAAGGTTTCTCTGAAGGCCATGTAGTCTAGAACGTGGACTGGACGGACTCGGGCAATTCCTGGAGTGTTGATTACTGCGAGTTGCAACGTTCGTCATTTACCGTAGGTAACATTACAGGAATATAAACTGTTACATGAGGTAACAGAAAGCCGGTAGCAGCCTTACTTAACTCCGCCAAGGACGAGCGATATGAGAGTCATGCGTGTGAGAAGTCCATACCACACCTGTTTGAAGTATTTCGAGTGAACAGTCCCGTCAACATCCGAGCTGATCTCGTCAACCCTCGGAAGAGGATGCATAACAATCGCCTCCGCCTTCGCCGACTCCAGCTCTGCCGCATCCAGCCTGTACACTCCTCTCACCTTCTCATATTCGGCAAGGTCTGGGAAGCGCTCCTTCTGGATCCGCGTCATGTAGATGACATCAAGCTCCGGCAGAAGCTTCTTGAGGCTCGTACTCTCTTCGACGCGTATCTTCTTCTCAACTTCTACAAGCACGTCTCTTCTCATGCGTAGTTGATCTGGAGAGATCAAGTGTAGTTTCACATTGTATTGTGCGAGCGCGTAGGCGAGTGAATGAACAGTCCTCCCATATCTCAAATCGCCGACAAGTCCGACTGTTAGGCCATCGATTCTACCTTTCTCACGTTGCATAGTGTAGAGGTCCAGCAAAGCTTGGGTTGGGTGCTCCTCTGCGCCGCTGCCCGCATTGATTACAGGCACCGAGGAGAACTCAGCTGCTAGCCTCGCGGCGCCTTCAAGTGGGTGCCGTATCACTAGCGCGTCAGCGTAGTTCTCGATGACTCTTACAGTATCTGCCAGATTCTCTCCCTTTTCTACCGAGGCGGCTTTCGGATCCGCGAACCCGATACACGTTCCACCGAGCCTAAGCATGGCCGACTCGAAGCTAAGTCTTGTTCGCGTGCTTGGCTCGAAGAAAGCCGTGGCAAGGATCTTGCCGTGGAGCATATCCGAACTTTTCCTGGCGAGAGGCTCAAGCCCGTCAGTTGTTTTCAGAATGTGATCGATCTCTTCACGTGTGAAATCTCTGATCGATACAATGTCTCTCCCAGCAAACTCCACCGGTTAGCCACCTACGTCTCTAAGCCACGGGTTCAGTAAATAATCTAGCGCCAACCATGCAGACTTCAACCCTGGCAATCTGAGCGCAGCTTCCAATTCATATATAGCAGCTTTCGCAAATGCGAGCCTGAGTAACGTTTGTCATCCAAGGATCAGCTGTACGTCAAGAAGATCCGGAATGGAACAGTAATCGACCACATCGACCCCGGACACGCACTTGATGTTCTTCACATCCTCGACATTAACGGGAAACGAGGCGAAGTCGTCAGTGCCGTCCTGAACGTTGAGAGCAAAGATCTAGGACGCAAAGACATCGTCAAGATAGAAGATAGAGAACTGAATCCGCAAGAGGTTGACAAGATTGCGCTCATCGCTCCAAAGGCAACCATAAACATAGTTCGTGAGTACGAGGTCATCTCGAAGAAACACGTAGAATTTCCCCGGACTATCAAGGGGATCATAAAGTGTAACAACCCCTCATGTGTGGTGAACGCGCGTGAGCCGGTGACCTCCGAGTTTAAAGTCGAGGTTGCTGAACCTCTTAGGATACGTTGTCACTATTGCGGACGAATAATGGGAAAGGATGATGTGCTGAAACAATTTTAGTGTAGGAGAATTCGGCATATACGGGAATAGGGTATGGAAGTCGGTAGAAGATGACAAAGATCGCATTGCTGGGAGACCGAGAAACCGCCGCCTACTTCAAAGTCTCAGGCATCAGGAAAAGCAGATTTGTGAAGGACCGCACCGAAGCTGAAAAAGCATTAGCGCAGTTCCTTTCGGACACATCAGTCTCCATTGTGCTAGTAACCGAGCCTGTGATGGAGTGGGTTCAGCCGACGTTGGCGAAACATCGTAAGGAGTACCCGCTCGTAGTATCCATACCTACAAAGAAGGGCCCAAAGACGAGCACGGACACGTTGGCGCAACTCGTCAAAAGAACCGTAGGCATTGAACTCAAAGTGAAGAAGTAGGCTAGATCGTTCCTCCGCATGTGGTACTTTAAAGAGTACGCACCATGCTCATTGAATCATAACCTGTAATCAGGGTGATTGCATAATGGCAGTGCTGAAAGGGAGAGACCTCCTCTCTGTTACTGATTTCGACAAATCTGAGATTCAGACGGTCCTTAAGTCGATAAAGAAACTGAAACCTGTGGCCCCAGGAAGCACGCCAGCTCGAATCCTAGCTGGAAGTGTTGTGGGACTGTTGTTCGAACATCCGTCCACCCGAACCAGAGTCAGCTTCGAGTCAGCCGCAATGAGACTCGGAGCGAACGTACTCTACATGAGGCCGGACGAACTGCAACTGAAGCGCGGAGAGCCCATCAAGGACACTGCACGCGTACTGTCAGGTTATTTGGATGCGCTTGTCTACAGAACATCTGATCATGACGCTCTCGTTGAACTCGCGGAACACGCAAGTATCCCGGTCATCAACGCATTGAGTAACGTTGAACATCCGACCCAAGCCTTGTCAGACCTGGCAGCGATCGAAGACGCGAAGGGCTCGCTTGAAGGACTCAAGCTGGCTTGGATCGGCGACGGCAACAACGTCTGCCATTCGCTAATGCTCGCATGTGCAACCGCAGGAATGAACTTGTCCATAGCCACGCCTACAGGATACCAGCCGAGCGCCGAAATTGCGCAGAAAGCAAACGGGCTGGCGCAGAAGTACAACTCGAAGATCTGGTACACCGACGACCCGTCAGAGGCTGTGGAAGAAGCTGACGTTCTCTACACGGACGTTTGGGTGAGCATGGGACAAGACACGGAACAGGCACAGAAGATGATGGATTTTGAAGGATTCCAGATCGACGACGAGCTCCTCTCGAAAGCCAAAGCTGATGCAGTGGTTATGCATTGTCTACCAGCGCATAGAGGTTTAGAGATCACGGCTGACGTGCTTGATGGCCCGAAGAGCATAGCCTGGAAACAGGCGGAGTACAAGTTCCACGGAGCCAAAGGAATCCTCGCTTCCCTCTTAACCTAGGAACCACGGCGAACTCGCCGATAGTAACGGCATTGACAATGGCTTTTGTGGTAAGGCGAATCCTCCCAGAGGATTACGAGCCAATCGCGGAGATAGCGCGGTCACTCCATCCACAATGGTTCACAGAATCCGCACTGGAGGAAATTGCGCGAACTGTTCGAACTCAAGATGGATTTGTCGCAATAGAGAAGAAAGTAGTTGGTTTTGCGACTTACCTTCAAACTGCCGAGGATAGGACGGCGGAACTTACGTGGATCGCCGCCTGTCCAGAAAGGCATCGAAGAGGCGTAGGTCGAGCACTCGTAAACGCGATTGAAGATGAGCTTGTACGGCAGAAGATTCAATCGCTCCAAGTATCCACCCTTGCGCCCACGGAAGAATACAAATCGTATACGAGAACTCGAAGCTTCTATCACGCCATGGGATTCTCGGACACTAGAATTGACAAGAACTGGTTTCCAAACGGGGACGACAGACTCTTGTTGACTAAGAAGATGAGCCTCAAACGACAGGCGAGACTGTTAGTCACGTATTTCTCGTACACCGGCGATACCAGGCTAATTGCTGAAGCTCTGGCGGAAAGGCTGCGAACATACGACATCGAGACCGTGAAAATTGTTCCGACACGTAAGAGGTCGTATCTTCACTGGCTTGCATATTCATTCGTGCCTAATTCCGAGGTCGACATAGCGAATGCTGAAATGGACCTATCCAAGTATGATACGGTTCTATTGGGGTATCCTAAGTGGACTTTCAGCTGCCCGCCTCTGAACAGATTCATTCACAACATGAGGAACGTCGATAAGCCCAGATTTTATCTGTTCATGAGTTGCGGAGGATTTGACGAGCAGAGGTTCCTAGAGAACCTCACGCACAAGCTCATCAAGAAAGGTTGTAATGTTGTTGAATGCCTAACGGTCAAACGGAAGCAGATTCAAAGAGAAACCTATGCTGAGTCTGTTGATCTATTCGCGCGACGCATACGACAAGACCTAGATTAGTCTCAGAAAGACGCACCCCTTCATCTATTGAACATGCAGTCGGGGGGGTCGCCTAACAATCTCCAGAGTTTGGTCGATGATCCAAGAAACCCTAGAGACCCTAGCAATGACCTATATCTCGCGGTAATGGTCAGAAGTCCGGCGACAACGTATGGTTTGGACCGATTTCATCACGCCCCTAATTGTGGCCGTAGTAGCAATCATGATTCTGTCTGGTATCAAAATCAATAATCAATGGGATACCGCCGTAATATTCTGCTTAGGCAGATACAGCAGAATGCATGACGCCGGCCTCTACTATGTGCTCCCCCTCATAGAGAACCGCATAATCGTTGACGGACGTGTTAGAACCACCACATTCACAGCCGAACAGTCGTTGACAAGAGACAACGTACCCGTCTTCGTCGACGCGGTGCTCTTCTGGCGTGTCAAGGTGCCGTCGGACGCCATCATCGTGGTTCAAGACTATCAAGGAAGCATACTGAAAGCGTCCATGACCGCCCTACGTGACACGATCGGAAGAACTGAACTTGCGACGATGCTCTCCGACAGACAGCAGCTCGACCATCTCCTCCAACAAACGATAGATAG
>CAYGWT010000053.1:0-9115 GCA_964353625.1 uncultured Candidatus Bathyarchaeia archaeon
TCATCGATTACTGTGCCGACGGAACGACATGGAAGACTCGCGAACTGTGCCAGAACGGGGCTTGGAAGCAGGAATCGCAGGCCTGCCCACAATGCTCTGTCGGCCAAACCAAGGATCCGGAGTATTGCGCGGACGGAGCAACATGGAAGACCCAGAAGGCATGCGAGAATGGAGCCTGGGTGCCGCAAAATAACCCGAAACCCTGCCCTCAATGCTGGCCTGAAGGCAAGATTGAGATCCTCGAGAACTGTGCGGACGGAGCAACGTGGAAGAGTCGCCAAGTATGCCAGAATGGAGCTTGGACTAGAGAAGCAAACACGAAACCTTGTCCCCAATGCTGGCCTGAAGGCAAGAGAGTAAATAGTGACCAAAAGTGTTTGGTGGGGTCGGCGCATTCGGGAGACCCTATCTGGATCGATGAGTGCCGTGATGGGCAATGGAATAGGATTGATACCGGTTGTATTATCCCTTCCCTGTGTTTGATTGCGACGGCTACATATGGTTCGGAACTTGCGCCTGAAGTTCAGTTTCTAAGAAACTTCAGAGACCAATCGATCGTTCAGACCCACGCTGGCAGGCAGTTCATGTTGGCCTTCAACTTGTGGTATTACTCTTTCAGTCCAACCGTCGCCCAATTCATAGGCACACATGAGGTTGCTAGAACTTTGGCGAGAGGTATTCTCTATCCTTTGATGAGTATTCTGCACCTTTCATCTGTCACCTTCTCGGCGCTTGCGTCGCGACCTGAACTTGCCGCGTTGGCAAGTGGTATAGTGGCAAGTTCGCTCATAGGACTCGTCTACGTAGCATTGCCTATGGCCGGCATATTCTGGATTGTGGGACGGAGAATTGATAGGAGAACGCAGAGAACAGTAACGAGGTGCATTGCTATGCTGATTGTTCTGCTTCTAGACGGATTCATCATCTCAGAGTTACTTGGATTGGACCTGATGCTGACGTTCGTCAGTGCGGGGATTGTCATCTCATTCCTGGCAGCGGGAAGCATCCTGCCCGCATTCAGGATATTCGAGCATACAAAACGAAGACTCTAGGCAATCTTGGGAGTGAATCTTCCACTCCAAGTCGAAACAAAGCACTCGTTGGGTTTGCCACTTCAAGGGCAACAACGAAACGGATTGTGGAGGACTTCGGCTTGCCGGTCCAGTTTCTGCTTCCGACACAAGCGCGGCGGCAGTCATCTCATTGGCTTTTGTTCGCCCAGCAGTTCTAGTTTGCATGACTCCAATTCCGCAACCGAACAGATGTGAGCACACTTGGCTTCAGGAGATGGTGAGATTCAAGGGTGAGCATGAGGCCGCTTTCCTGTGTCTAGTCTGCGGCAGCGTCGTCAGGTGACCTTTCGGGAGCTATGCTTTCACCTGGGGCTCTCAGCCAGACCACACGGGCCCCTGTTGCGAATATCAGCCAAGACGCAACCGCATGTCGGTATGATCTCAACTCCGGATTCTAAACGAGTCGGTCGCTGCACAATGTGTCATAGGCGGGTCTCTCGTGACGGCCCCACGATCTGCATGAAATACGCTAAGTGGCTAGGCGAAGCACTCGCATACTACTAAAGGACAGAACTACGTTCGAGGAATCCCCACTCACTCTAAGTACCGACTTAACGTGGCTTGTCGGCATAGTTATCTTCCCCAAAATCCTAAGACGAAAGTGTTAAAGTAGGCCAGCTCAGTGGTTCAGTTCCTTGCTACTTGAGAATTGAGATGAAACAATTGACCATAATCACCGAGAAGAAACAGCTAGTCGCCCCTGGAGAAGTGTTGGCCGAAGGATCGTACTTCCCTGGTGAGAACACATACAGGGAAGGCAACAAAGTATACGCGACCAAAATAGGCCTCGCAGAGCTAGTTGATAACAAGATCATTGTCGTTCCGCTGAAAGGCTGCTATATCCCACGCGTAGACGACTTTGTCATCGGGCGCGTGGTTGATATCGCGATGTCGGGATGGACTGTGAACATATCTTCTCCATACCCGGCGTATCTTCCACTTTCAGAGACCACTGCCTCAAGAGGCATGGCCGTAAGGAAGGATCTTGCCAAAGTGTTCAATGTCGGAGATCTTGTGATGGCCGAGGTGATTGCATTCGATAGGACGCGGGACCCGTTATTGACGGTTAAGGGTCGCGGACTCGGGAAGGTCATTTCAGGACGTGTTGTCCACATATCGCCGGCGAAGATACCGCGACTGATCGGGAGAAAAGGATCGATGATTAGCCTACTGAAGAAGGAAACAAATTGTGAGATAATTGTAGGCCAGAACGGAACAGTTTTGGTTTCAGGTCGGCAGCCTAAGAATGAACAGGTCGCAGCGGCGGCAATGTACCTGATCGAACGAGAGGCACACACCCGAGGACTCACGATTCGCGTGAGCGAGTTGATGAACAAGGAATTGAGGTAAGAAAAAGATGAACAAACCCGAGATCAAGCTTGTTGACGCAAATGGCTTGCGCACCGACGGGAGAAGACTTGATGAGCTCAGGCCTATCAAGCTGGAAGTTGGCGTATTGGACAAAGCTGACGGATCAGCCTACATTGAACATGGGAAGAATCGCATCATGGCGGCAGTTTATGGTCCGCGAGAAGCCCACCCGAAACACATCGCGCTTGCAGAGCGTGCGGTGATCAAGTGTCGCTACCATATGGCACCTTTCTCTGTTGAGGAGAGAAAATCTCCTGCCCCATCGCGAAGAGAACATGAAATATCCAAGGTCATTAGAGAAGCCCTAGAAACATCAATAATGTCAGAAGTCTACCCACGCACCTCGATCGATATCTTCATCGAAATCCTCCAATCAGACGGAGGCAGTAGATGTGCAGGAATAACTGCGGCATCCCTCGCATTGGCAGACGCCGGCATACCGCTGAAAGAAATTGTTGCTGCGTGTGCCGTCTGCAAAGTCGATGGAAAGATTGCGTTGGATCCCTCTGATATGGAAGATAAACAAGGTGACGCTGACCTACCTATCGCATTCATGCCGAAATCAGGCATGGTCACACTGCTTCAGATGGATGGTTCCCTCACCGAAGAAGAATTCAACCAAGCGCTGGACATTGGTATCGCAGCGTGCAAGAAGATCAATGAGATGCAGATTGAAGCACTGAAGCGAAAGTACGTGTCCGTCAAGGAACAGGCCGAGGAAAGACAGGAACCTCAGGGGGCAGCAGCCTAATGTCAACAACACCGCAAATACCACCAATCGGCAAGATTGAGCAGCGAGGCATCGCCGACCTTCTAGCAAAAGAAGGAAGAATAGACGCGCGAAAGCTGACCGATTATAGAACATTGAAGATCGAGACAGGCCTAATCCAAAAGGCAAACGGATCGGCCTTGGTAAACCTAGGTAAAACCAAGGTAATGACTGGAGTCAAAGTCGAACTAGGACAACCGTTCCCAGACACACCAAACCAAGGCGTCCTCACAGTCAATGCCGAACTAGTTCCATTCGCTTCACCTTCCTTCGAAGCAGGTCCTCCAAGCGAGACCGCCATTGAGCTTGCTAGAGTTGTGGACAGAGGAATCCGGGAATCAAAAGCCATCGGACTTGACGCGCTGTGTGTCGTCCCAGGGAAGAAGGTCGCCATCGTTTTCGTTGACGTGTACGTTCTCGACCATGATGGAAACCTCATCGACGCCTCAGCGATATCTGCACTCTCGGCGCTACTCACATCAAAAATGAAAAGGTATGAGATGCATGGGGAAGAAATACGTACAAGCGACGAACTGACACCACTACCCGTCCATAACGAGCCTGTAGCCGTAACGACCGCGAAGATTGATGGATGCATGATCATAGACCCATGCCTGGAGGAAGAGCTTGTGATGAGTGCCAGACTCACAGTCACCACGGGCCGCGACGGGAACATTTGCGCAATGCAGAAAGGCGGCCAAGGCACATACACCGACCAAGAGATTAGACAAGCCGTCAAAACTTCAATCGAGAAAGGCAAGGAGATTCGTGAGACGATTAGAGGAGCGACATCTGGAAGATGAAAGTCAAGAAGGTAGGCCCCGCGGGGAGTTTCGGCTCCAGATACGGAACCGCCCCGAGGAGAAGATACGCACAAGTAGTCTCCGGTATGCGCATCCCTCACGAATGTCCGAGATGTCACGTTAGAGCTGTGAAACGGATTACTGTTGGCGTGTGGAGCTGCCGCAAATGCGGCGTAAAATTTGCTGGAGGCGCGTATCTTCCTGCAACGAAGTTGGGCAACATCTCCAAGCGTGCTGCCACACAAGGACTGGCTGCAGGAGTGTTAGCTGCGGAACTCAAACAGCGAGCGGAAGCACGTGCCAACGAAGAGAAGGCCGCGGCAGCAGCTCGCGAAAAGCGAAGGCGACGAAGGAAGAAGACCGAGCAGACCAGCGAAGAACAAATTCCCAGCGAAGAACAAATCCCCAGCGAAGAACAAACCGAATAGTATGCAGCAAAGCTTCAATCCCGCACCCGATGTCTCTTTGGTCAGCCAATTCCGGGTGTGAGCAGAAGAGACTTGAAACCCTACAGGGCACAGGCTGAAGCATCGATAGATTTCCGTACCGCATCCGATGCCGAAGCTATGAAACGTGCCTTAGATCCAGAGACAGGCGGTCGCGGGGCAACCAGGGCGTCTGTGAGGGTAACGAGACGCGGAAGAATGACAATGATGAGGTTCTAGGCTACAGACCTTGTTGCACTACGTGCTATGGTGAACTCATTTCTGCGCTTTGCAGCAACTTGGAGACGAGTCTGTGAGACCATGGGCGTTGAACGCGGGCGCCCGAAGGCGCGTCGAATCTAGTTTCTTTGGACCTGAATCAGTTGTTTGCCGACTTCGACAACGAGATGAAGAAACGTGGACTAGACACCGTGCTAGTCATTGGCGAAAGCACGCTAGGCAATCCCGAGCTCGCATACGCAACGGGAGCGATGATTCCTCGAGGAGGAATCTTCCTCAAACGAACGGGGCAACAGCCTCTTCTGATCGTTAGTAATATCGATCTTGGGAACGCAAGAAGGGGCCGAGTTAGAGACGTTCGAACCTACAGCGACTATGGGTATGAGAAGCTCGTCAACCAATACGGCCGGGAAAGAGGCTACATAATGTTGATTGATTCACTCTTGCGGTCCTTACGAACTCGTGGAAGAGTCGGCATATACAGCCGTAACGAGTTCTCACATCTTCTCTCACTCACGGACTCGCTGCGGAAGCTTGGGTACAAAGTAGCTGGAGAACCTGATGCCTCTCTGCTTGAGTCTCTGAGAGAAACCAAGGATATCACTGAAATCAGGAGAATTCGAAGCATCGGCGAGCGCACCGCATGCGTAGTTGAAGACACTCTAGAGATGCTACGTGACTGCAAAGTGCGTTCGGGGAAACTCAGGTTGAAAGCAAAGGTGCTTACAATCGGCGCGGTCAAGTCCAGAATCAACGTTCTCCTCGCAGAACAAGATCTCATGACCCCGGAGGGCACCATTTTTGCGGTGGGCCCCAGATCGGCAGATCCACACGAGATGGGGACTGCTTCTGCACCGGTCAGAGCTGGCGTGCCAATCGTGTTTGATCTATTCCCTGTTGGGACCGACGGGTACTGGTTTGATCTCACGAGGACGTACGTTGTGGGCAAGGTTCCTCCTAGAGTCAGCAGGATGTATGAGACGGTACGAGACGTCCAGACCAAAATGTTGGATTTGATCGAAGATGGCGTACAAGCCAGCAAGTTGATGAACTTGGCATGCGACATTTTCGAAAGAAACGGTTTCAAAACTTTGAGGATGTTGCTGAAAGGCGACAAGGACGCCACTTCGCGAGGTTTCATTCATTCTCTAGGACACGGTGTAGGCCTCTCGATCGGGGAAAGACCCAACCTCAACTTACTCAATGCTGAAACACTGAAAGCAAACCAGGTTGTCACGGTGGAGCCAGGTCTGTATGAGCCACGAGTAGGGGGCGTTAGAATCGAGGATACGATCCTGATCAAGAAGCATGGTATTGACAACCTCACCCGCCTAGAGAAAGGACTTTCGATCTAGGCATGCACTCAAGCGTGCAAGCCTAATACGCATGGCAACAATTTCTATGTTAGGGACTCGCACAATGGAAATGAAAGTTATTCGGATAGACGTTCCAGAGGGCGCCAACCTGATACTTGGACAAAGCCACTTCATAAAGACAGTTGAGGACATTCACGAAGCTATTGTAGGCACTGTTCCCAATGCGAAGTTTGGAATAGCATTCAATGAATCAAGTGGTCCTTGCCTTGTCCGAATATCCGGCAATGACCAAGAGCTTTCTAACCTCGCAGGAAAGGTGGCTCTAGAGCTCGGTGCCGGACACTCGTTTGTCATTTTTCTCAAAGACGCGTACCCAATTAACGTCCTCAATAGGATCAAGACGGTTCCTGAAGTATGCTCGATCTATGCCGCAACCGCGAATCCTCTTCAGGTCGTGATAGCGGAGACAGGCCAAGGTAGAGGAATAATGGGCGTTATTGATGGCTCAAAGCCCAAGGAGATCGAAACTGCCAAAGACGTTGAGGATCGGAAAAGCTTTCTGAGAAAGATTGGCTACAAACTGTGACCATTGTCCCGTTGGTCCTGTTCGCAGAGACTATTTCTGAAAACGTTTGGCGCATCAACGCCCCACTTCTGACGAAATCGAGGCTGGGGAATTGATTGTTTCTACCAACCACACTTCCTAAAAGACGGTCCGATTGCACGGCTTTCTCTCGTCAATGCACCCCTCATCCGTGAAGCTAAAGTAACTGCCGGCCTCTCATTGCTGCAAGGTACGCGACCCGAGTGCGATGGTCGCGAACAATCCCCAATCGCATGCAGTCAAGGAGTTACGAAATGACACTCAAGCTGATGAACACATACGGGAAGAAGCTACAGAAGTTTATTCCGCTGAAGAGGAATACCGTGAGGATGTATACTTGCGGCCCCACTGTTTGGGACTATGCCCACATCGGCAACTTTCGCACATACGTATTCCAGGACATGCTGAGAAGGTATCTTGAGTACAAGGGCTACAGGGTTATTCAAGTGACAAACATTACGGACGTCGATGACAAGACAATTCGCGAGTCCAAAGCAACAAATGTGACCCTCAGCGAGTACACCAAGAAGTACGAGGAAGCCTACTTTGCGGATCTCAAGGCGCTAAACATCGAACAGGCCGAACACTATCCCCGGGCAACTGAGCACATCAAACAGATGGTCGCACTGATCAAGAAACTCGCTCACAAAGGATTCGCCTATGAGGCAGAAGGTTCGATGTACTTTGACATTTCAAAGTTCAGAAAATACGGACGACTTTCTGGAACGCGGCTAGAGGAGCTGAAGGCGGGAGCAAGGATCGACTCGGACGAATACAACAAGGATGAAGCAAGAGATTTCGTTCTCTGGAAGGGATGGCGTCCAGAAGACGGCGAAAACTTCTGGGAGACTGCGGTCGGGAAAGGCAGACCTGGGTGGCACATAGAATGCTCTGCCATGTCTATGAAGTATCTTGGGAGAACATTTGACATCCACTCAGGAGGAGAGGACCTGATCTTTCCTCACCATGAAAACGAGATCGCTCAGTCAGAAGCAGCAACCGGCAAGAGATTCGTAAGAGTGTGGCTTCACTCGGGGATGCTTCTTGTTGCAGGTAAGAAGATGGCAAAATCTTCCGGCAACTTCTTCACACTGAGAGACTTGCTATCTAAGGGTCACGATCCGCTGGCAGTAAGGTACTTGCTCATGTCAGCGCACTACCGAGCGCAACTCAACTTTTCAGAGGAAGCGCTTGTGGACGCTGCCAAGGCGCTCGAGGCGCTAAGAGGAACCGACCGTCGCGCGAGAAGGATCGGCGCCACAACCAAGAAAGAGAATATCGCACTGCAAAAGGTGCTGTCCGCAGAGCGAATGGAATTCGAAAAGGCGATGGACGATGACTTGAACACGTCAAGAGCCTTGGCGGCAATTCACCGCGGCGCCCGGGCCGTAAATCGAGCGATGGACGAAGGCGGATTATCCAAGAGAGACATATTCGCCATCCGGCGGTTCTTTTCCGATCTTGATAGGGTTTTGGGGATCCTGGCAGAGGAAACAAAGACCAGAGAACTGTCAGAGGAGGCCGATCATCTCATAAAAGAGCGAGATCGCGCTCGTGCAAACAAAGACTGGCAAGCGGCGGATAGGCTGCGAAACGAGCTCGCTGCAATTGGCATAGTTGTTGAGGATACGCCTGCCGGCACGACGTGGAAACGCAGCCGCAGCATCAATAGCTAATCATTCCGGTTTGGCTCGAAGAATCAGGACATTGTGGAAAAGGCTTTTTGAGGTTAGCCCTCATATCGCGAGAGCCAAAAGGAGTGGGTGTCAATTTGGATGGAAGGATCCTAGCCACCATTTTCTGGGCGGGTCTGGCGAACACCATGTTCCTTCTTTTCAGCTTGGTAAGGATATTTGTGGCAAAAGAAGTAATGTACGGACTGACTGATCTCTTTAGACCACAGTTCTACTTCGCCAATCCAATATTCATTGTTTAATGATCGTAGGCCCTGTCACTTTCATCTCTGACCTCATGGTATTCTCTGCAGCAGGCGAAGTGTCAACTAGGACGCTGGGGTTGCTTGGACTGAGCGCGTTGAACCTGGTGGGAGTGATCTTTGGATTCGTGCAGTTCGTGCTAGTGAACATCCTATTCAAGAGCGAGCAGGTTTCCGGCCACATCTGGATCATGCTTGTACTCTGGTTTGTATTCGTGTTGTCGGGAACCCTCACAGGCACCATCATTATGGGCGAGCTTGCCAAGCACTGACAAGAACATCCTACAATCTTCGTAAACGTAGACACCATTATGAGTTGTGCGTTTCTGCTAGACATATTCTTAGGCTGAGTAATCTATGTGATCCGGCTAAGGGGTCCTTGCGATCGTATTCTCTCATCGACTATGAATTGTATTGATTCCGTCGTGTGGCAAAGGGCCTATTGCTGGATGGGGGTTCTGAACAGAAGGTTCAACATAGTTCTGGCATGTTCGAAACGCGAAGACTCGCTTTCCTGTTTTCTTAGCAAGTGTAATATGAGTCTGGTAGGGTACTCTGTGTCGTTACGTGAGGATTGC
>CAYGWT010000054.1:0-3506 GCA_964353625.1 uncultured Candidatus Bathyarchaeia archaeon
GATAGCGAACGCGTTAGAGGTAGCATTCGGCGACGGGCCTGAAGCTGCAGTCATGGTATTTGGCGACCAGCCTGGCCTCGTCAAAGGACTATTCGTTGACGCGTTTCGACCCTTGCTTCACGGCATTGAAGAGAAGAAGCCACATCTTGTTCTGGGGCCGACCTGTGATGGAGGAACTTACCTCATTGGGCTAACCAGTAATCTACAGGACTGGTTGCGCGGCACCATCGACTGCACCAACACAAGCAAAGCTGTCTCAAAACTTGTAGTCCGCGGGATGTCAAGCCGTGTACCGTATACACTTCTCAGCGACCTTACCGATCTTGACGACTCGATCGACCTAGAATTCCTGAGAAGATCGCGTGTACTTCCTTCGCGAACTGCTCGTGTCTTGAGCTCTCTTGACATCAATGGACAACGTGAGGCCGGAGTTGGCGTATCGGTGATAATCCCCACATTGAACGAAGAAGGCACACTTGAGAGGACCATCGAGTCACTTCGGAGACAGCGGCTGACGCCCAAGGAGATCATTGTGGTCGACTGCGGCAGTCAAGATCGCACGTTAGAGATCGCCAACGCCACCGCCGATCGGGTTGTCGCAGTAGGACGATGCGGAAGGCAGTACCAGGAGAATGTAGGAGCGAGAGGAGCTAAAGGCGCGACGCTGCTATTTCTTCACGCAGACACTCTTGCGTCACCAACTCTCCTACAGAGCGTAGCTAGAGCGCTGGAGGACGAAAATATCATTGGAGGAGGGGCTCGGCTCAGATACGCGCCATTCAGGGCAAGATACCGAGCGCTCTGTATGCTTAGGGACACGGTCAGCAGGGCGTTGGGCATTTTTGGATTAGGATCTTCATTCTTTGTGCGACGCCGTGTCTTTCATGACATTGGAGGGTTCGACGAGTACACGAACGAAGAAGGTGTCGACATCTCGAAGAGGCTCCGCAGGTATGGGAAGCTTGTCATGCTTGATGACTTTGTTCAGACTTCGCCAAGGAGGTATGAGAGCTGTGGTTTTGTGCAGACACTGTCTGCATGGGCGTTCACAATTGCTCTCAGCTACTTTGGAGTACATGGCAGCTGGATTGAGAGACACATTTGGCGTGTCGTAAGATAGAGGCAGAAGGTTGGCATATTCAAGGTTCCGAGTGGCGCATTCTCAGTGGTCGGCAGCCCTACTTCTCGTCAAACAGAATTGGGCACCGATTTTTCTCGGCCTGCTGATGGAACTTGGATTCCTTGCGTGGGGCTTTGTCACCAAGACCAGCAGTTGGGGATTGCTTCCACTAACATTCTTTTCGCTTTTTTCTCTCTATGCTTTTGTCCTATTCTTCGCAAAGAGAAGACTGCGAGGCAGAGCCGTCCTCATCGTCATAGTAGTCTTTGCAATTGCTTTCCGTCTGACCTTGCTATTCTCTCAGCCAATCTTGTCAACTGACATCTATCGATACTATTGGGAGGGCAAGGTGATCGCAAACGGTTTCAACCCCTATCTCTACTCTCCTGACGCCCCACAGCTTACCTCGCTGCACGATCCGATTTGGATACTGTTGAATCTGAAGTATGTCAGAGCCAGCTACCCTCCCTTCTTAGAGCTATTCTTTGCGCTTGTCTACGTCGTGTTTCGATCGGTTTTCGGCTTCAAGATCGTCTTCTTCGTCTTGGACCTGGCGTTGATTTGGGTCATCTATCTTATTCTCCGAGAGTTGAATCTGAACAGAACGAATGTGATCGTATATGCATGGGCTCCGCTTCCAATCATTGAAGTTGCTCAGACCGGCCACAATGACCCCTTGGTAATGCTGCTCCTATTTGCCTCCTTCCTATTCTTTCTGCGAAAGAAGAATGCTATCTCAGCACACGTTATGGCGTTGTCCGTCGTGTCAAAATTCTTCTCAGCCTTTTTCGCTCCCATATTCTTCAAACGCTGGGGAAAGCGATCAATCATGATTTTCCTCGCAACTATCGTTGTGTTCTACGCACCACTAGCAACCATGGGATTGGGCCTCTTCAACGGCCTCCTGTTCGCGATCAACACAGTCTATTTCAACGGCAGCATTTTTCCAGCAATCGTGAATCTCTTAGGCTCTCTAAACATTTTCGAGAATGTCGGTTTTGTAACTCAAATAATCACGTACGCCATCTACACGGTAGTACTGTTGTGGGCGTACTTTCTACCGCATAATGACGCAGACAAGAGCAGCTTCATGAAGATATCATTCGTGCTCACCGGATCCTTGCTCTTGCTGAATCGGGCTTTCTTTCCTTGGTATGTGATTTGGATAGTACCATTCCTAGCGTTCTTCACATCAATTTCTTGGCTGCTCCTTTCTGGAACAATCTTCTTGGGCTACATGAAATATGATTCGTTTCCTCCGCCTTCTTTTGAAGCGGTTGACCCGCAAACCCGTCTGCTGCTAGACCTTGCTCAGTATCTGCCATTCTACATTCTACTGGCTTACGAGTTGTTCAAGAGAAAAGCTGTCACGAGAGGATCTAGAGGCCGGCTATCGCCAGAAACCCGCTCCAAAGGTTCCGAAGCTCTTCGAGGCTCCTCACACTGGAAAGCTCTTTCATAATGTATCGAGGTCTCAGGTAGTAACGTCGATGAGCGTCAGCAACCCATTCCCTATAGCTTTCCTCAGTCATGCCCGGCGGCGTGTACATAACCGCCCCCTTAATGTCCAGTTGACTATCCCACTTCGTGAAATCATAGTGGTAGCCCTGTGCAGCTAGCATCTTGTAGAGCTCGGATCCGGGATAAGGAGTGAATTTGTTGAAGTGCGCGATGTGCGTGTTCAATCTAATCGCTTCGGTCAACGTTTTCTCCATAGCCTCGGGAGAGTCGAAAGGAGTGCCCACGATGTATTGGGCCCTAACTTTGATTCCTACTTCATGACTCCATTTGACCGCCTGGATGTTGTCTTGTACTGTAGTCAGTTTCTGGAGCTTTCCAAGTACGTACTCATCCATGGACTCTAAGCCGCATTCGATCTCCCAGCAACCAGCGTCCTTCATGGCTTTCAGCAAGTCCTTACTCACAGCGTTGGTGCGGGTCAGGCAGCTCCATGTAATGTCCATTTTTCGTTTCTTGAATTCGTCGCATATTGCCAAAACGCGTTTCGGATTTAGTGAGAAAGTATCGTCAAAGAACTTGAGATCCTTTGCACCATACACTCCTACAAGTTCCTCAATCTCATCGAATACGTTTTCAACGCTCCGGTATCTCACCGAGAAACCTTGCCCTCTGCGGTCACAGAATACGCAACGGGCTCCAGCGCAGCCGCGGCTGCCCATGATTGTTGCATGCGGCAGCCTTCTGTGAGATGCCGGCGTTGGATGATACCTGCTGAGTGGAGGAAGAAGATGCCTTGCCGGAAAGGGCAATTCATCCAGGTTGCTTATGAAAGGTCGGCTTTCAGTCTGTACTACCGATCCGCCATTCATGAAGACTAGTCCTTTCACTCGGTCCAGGTGTTTCATGCCATGTTCTTTGATGTGAG
>CAYGWT010000055.1:0-2561 GCA_964353625.1 uncultured Candidatus Bathyarchaeia archaeon
GATGGTCAACTACAGGGGCTTCAGCGCCTCATTGAAGTTCATGAGCGCCTTGGTCTTCTGACTATCTTGGTTGAGTGCAAGTATTTTCATTCCGCCTTCGTATCGATCGAAGAGAACTACTCCGTGCCGAACTAACGGTTCAATGATTCTCGCAACGGTTGAGGGTGAGACTTCCAAGAAGGCTGCCAGAGTGCTTTGGTTGAAAACCTTTCCCGGATTATCAAGCAAATGTTCAACCATCCTCACCTGTGCTCGCGACTGGAAAATGTCAGTCAGCCGCGTCATCGTGATCTTCTCTCGGCCGGGATGATCCTAGTTCCGATGCGTCTGCCGCGTAAAGCCTTCTCGATATTCGATGAAACAGTTCCATCAACAATGACTGTGTGAATGTTGGATCTCTTGATGATGCGGAGCGCAAGTGGATCCATTAGATCATACTCTCCGGCCTTGAATCCCTCCGTCGAAAGTATCTTCATCAGTTGGTCGGGAGTCACCTCTTCGAGCTTCTTTGCGTTCGGATCCCTGCGCGGATCAGCAGTGTAGACGCCATCCACTTTGGTAGCGTTTACCAAGAGACCTGCATGCATGACCTCCGCAGCCAGCGCAGCAACCGCGTTCGTGGATTGACCAGGCTGGAGTCCTCCCATCACAACCGTCAATTCGGAGCTGAGTGATTCGACCAAGTCATCGGGAGATTCAGGTATCTTTTGGACCGCGGACTCCCCGAGCACAGTTGCGAGTAGTCTAGCGTTCAAGCGTGAAACGTGAATGCCGATCTGATCGCAAAAGAACTCCGAGGCGCCTAGGTCCCTGGCAGTAGTAATGTACTTGCGCGCAATCGAACCCCCACCTGTCACGATGACCAGTCGGTTCCTCTTTGAGAAGTCTCTCACTATTCTTGCATATCTATCGATATTCTTCGCGGACAATTCCGAATCAAATGCAAAGCCTCCGAGCTTTAGGACGGCCTTCAATATTCCTCAATCTCTCGCGGTTCTGTTTGACGATGTATGTATGAGTTGCGTATCTCACGAAGTAGAGTGTGGTGGTTCCTTGAATGCCCGCTTGTGGTCTGGGTTTCGCGCCATTTATAAGAACCAGATCTTCGAACGCATCAGCTAATGGAGTAGAAGTCAGTGTCGTCAGCCGACTCGGTCTCCCGCTTCAAACTCAAGCGGACTTTGGAGACTCTAGCCTCCATGGAGGGAAGAGGCACCGAACTGATCAGTCTCTACGTTCCTCCCGACAGGAGAATACATGAGGTTATGACGAATCTCCGGGAAGAGTACGGGACGGCATCTAACATCAAGTCTCGAGTGACTCGAAAGAACGTCCAAGAGGCAATTGACAAGGTGCAGCAGAAGCTCAAACTCTTCAAGACGCCCCCACCGAAAGGCTTGGTCATATTCTGCGGGGCAATCCCATACGGAGCCCCCGGAAACGAGAAGATGGAGATCTATGCCCTTGAACCACCGGAGAAGATCAACGTATACTTCTACCGTTGTGACAGTCACTTCCATCTGGAACCCCTCTTCGACATGATGCGTGAGAAGGAAACGTACGGCGTACTCGTCATTGACGTCAGTGAAGCGATCTTGGCCATCTTGCGAGGCCAGCGGATGACCGTGCTGAAGGAGTTCTCGTCTGGAGTTGCTGGAAAGCATCGTGCAGGAGGTCAATCAGCAAGAAGGTTCGAAAGGATCAGAGAGGCCCAAATCAACGACTACTTCAAGAGAGTTGCACGTCACACGAATGAAATGCTTGGCCCAATTCCGGACCTACACGGAATCATTCTGGGTGGGCCGGGTCCGACAAAGCACGACTTTGAAGATGGGGACTACCTCAACTACATGCTCACACAGAAGATTATCGCAACTATTGACACATCATATGTTTCCGAAAGAGGCGTTCAGGAGGTCATGGAGAGAAGCCAAGATCTCCTCAAGGGCGTCCGCTACATAGAGGAAAAGAAGGTCGTGCAGAAGTTCCTCTATGAACTCGGCCATGAGACTGGCCTCGCATCTTACGGGGAGACACAAGTGAGGAGACACCTTAACGCTGGATTAGTGGATACTTTGCTGCTTTCAGAGAAACTAGATAGACTCCATGTTCTCACAAAATGCAAGACATGCGGAGACATCGAGGATTCGCTGCTTGCTCGCTCAGGCCTTACCAAATTTGAGCAGGAACTGCTTTCCAAGCAATGCAGGAAGTGCAACAACCCGACCTTGGCGATCGAGAGTACTCAGAATTTGCTTGACGAGTTCGTTGAGATTGCTGAGAAGAGTTCCGTGAACCTGCAAGTGATCTCAACTGAAACAGAGGAGGGAATCATGCTGCTTGATTCATTCGGCGGCATAGCCGCAATACTCAGATACAGGCCGTCAAGTTAACCAGAAGTCAAAGAAGAAACAGCAATTCTGGATCCCATGCGTTTCAGGCATATTGGACCTGGTTGAACTTTCTCGCGAGCGCAATTGCCCTTTTCTTCGCCATACGTGGGATCTCTTGCCCATGCATGACCATGGCGATAATGTCTGCGATCTCATTCATGTGCTTCT
>CAYGWT010000056.1:0-5618 GCA_964353625.1 uncultured Candidatus Bathyarchaeia archaeon
TCATTTCTGAACAGGAAGATCCCAGTCTACTGCGGAGAGACGACCGCGACGATAATTCGGGCGCTTTACGAGACCCGAACAAAGACCTTTGAAGCAGACATTTCAGGTCTGAGGTTCAACACGTTCAGGACCGGATCGAAGATCAAACTAGGATCCATTGAGGTTGAGCCGATACATGTGGATCATTCAGTGCCGGCCGCGTACGGGTTCATAGTCTACACGTCAGAAGGCACCCTCGTCTACACAGGTGATCTTAGAGTTCATGGCACAAAGCCGCAAATGACAAATGATTTCCTCGAACGTGCACAACAAGAGAAGGCAGATGCACTGCTGGCAGAAGGAACAAACCTCATCGGCGCAACCCTGACCACAGAAACAGAAGTACAATCGAAGCTCTCCTCGATCGTACACGCAAGTTCGAAGCTCGTCCTCGCGGATTTCTCGAATGTTGACGTGGATCGTTTCAGAACTTTCTACAATGTAGCCAAACAGAACGATCGAAAACTAGCAATTTCCCTCAGACAAGCATACTTGCTATCGAAGCTTGCCCAAGAAGGGCGAATCGATATTCCGGATGTTGCTCACGATCCGAACGTGGTCGTATACCAACGACGGAAGAAGCGGTACTACGAATGGGAGAAGCGCGTACTTGCATTCAAGAACGTGGTGGAAGCATCCGACATCAAGGGCACTCAGAGTAAGACGATACTCGCGAGTTCAGCGAACTCTTTCAAGGAATTGGTGGACATCCGTCCGGAACCGGGGAGTTGCTTCATTCTTTCAATCTCTGAACCCTTCAATGAGGAGCAGGAATTCGAGTTTGAACGCGTCGTCAATTGGCTTGACCACTTTGGATTGCCAATGTATCATGTGCACTGTTCAGGTCACATAATGCCTGAACAACTAAAGGCGGCCATATCCAGAATCGCTCCGAAGGTAATCTATCCGATACATACTGATCATCCTGAGTTGTATGCGAAGTTCGTCTCTGATGTGGCGAGTGTTACGGTACCTCAGAAGAACGTGGCGTATCCCGTAAGCTCGTGAACTGCTAAGATCTCTCGAACTCGATTCTAAGACTCATGTTTCGCAGTTGCTTAGCGAGACCTTTTGCTACTTCCAAGTCTACGGGCATTCTTCTCGGTTCTCGGCCGCTGAGTATTGCCTTGGTCTCAGTGGTCCCGTCGGGAATCCAGATCGTGTTCAACGTCAAGATTGAGAGCGGGCTGAGAAGGTCTTCCAAGAATTGTCGGTCGTCTCCGCCATAGCTGAGGATCTTCACTTTCTTTCCAAGCGAATCGGATATTGCGTGAACCGTCTTCGCTCCGCCTGAAAGGATCTTCCCCATATCTCGTTTGTCGAGAAGAATTACCACGCTATTCTCTGCTTCGACAGCTTTCTGGTAAGTCACGTCTTGTAGTGCTGGATTCTGTTTCTCTAATTCGGTAAGGAGTCTAATGATCTTCAGGTCAAGATCCGTTATCTGACCTTTCTCAATCTTTTCTTGGCACTTGCGGCAAAATGTGCCGCTCTTGACGCAGAAAGCGTCCAGAATCGTTTTGACCATGCATCTTCATCGTTTGGTTGCCCTTGGCTGTGGCTTCGCCATCTCACTTCATAGAGCGAAATGTTTCATCAAGAAGGTACGAGTCTGCAACGCTAATTAAGTTTGCTCGCACTTCTCAGTCCGAAACGTCACCAAGCAACACGGAATTCAGCGATTGATGCCGGAAGGCGTTATATCAACCGACCAGAAACATTAGGTCGCTGCCGGAAACTAACGTATTGAAGGTGAGAGGGCTGAAGATCTTCGAGTATGAAGCGAAGCGAATTGCCTCCCAATACGGTCTGCATGTGCCTCTTGGATATTTGGCGTCCAGCCCTCAAGAAGCAAGAGACATCGCGCAGAAACTCGCCTGCCCAGTAGTGGTGAAGGCGCAGGTTCTTGTTGCAGGTAGAGGGAAAGCAGGTGGAATAAAGCTCGCCGATACGCCTGATAAAGCCGAGAAGGCCGCATTTACTATCCTCGGGTCCAAGATCAAAGGCGAGAAAGTCTCTAAACTGCTAGTCGAGAAGAGGCTGGATATCGCACGTGAGCTCTACGTTGGCTTGGTCGTTGATCGTTCAGCCAAGTGTTACACTCTGCTGGCTTCTCAGGTGGGAGGTGTCGACATTGAAGAGGTCTCGCAGAGGACGCCTGAAAAGATAATCAAGCGTCCCATCGAGGCGGGAAGAGCTGTGGAAGTGTTTCAGGCTCGCGAGTTGGCGCAATCGCTCGGATACAAGGGAACCCAAGTCGTGGAACTCGGCGCCTTCATCAAGGAGTTATGCTCGGCGGCGAATGAGTATGACAGCGAGCTCGCCGAGTCGAACCCGCTGGTCGAAACGAAAGATGGAGAGTTTGTTGCCGCAGATCTCCGAATGATCGTTGACGACAACGCATTGTTCAGGCACAAGCTCCTGCTTGAGGAGACAAGAGATGTGGAATATGAGCTGCCGCCGCTCGAAGTGAAGGCGCGTGAGAAGGGGCTCGCCTATGTTGAGCTCGATGGTGATGTGGGGATAGTTGGCAATGGCGCAGGCCTTGTGATGGCCACTCTAGACATGATTCAGGACTATGGTGGTCGAGCTGCCAACTTTTGCGATGTGGGCGGAGGTGCAGGTGCGCAGCGAATCGCGGATGCGCTCGAAGTGGTCTTGGGCAACCCAAAGGTCATGGTACTCTTCCTGAACATTATGGGCGGGATCACGCGTTGCGATGATGTTGCCAAAGGATTGCTTGAAGTTCGCGAGAAGATGGGACTCACGAAACCAACGGTCATTAGGCTTGTGGGAACAAACGAAGAAGAAGGTCGCAAGATCCTGCAAGAGGCCGGGATACCTTCGCTGGAAACGATGGAAGATGCTGCTGCGAAAGCAGTGGAGCTAGCGAAGGGGGCGAAATAGTTTGGCCATATTAGTTGGTTCGGACACGAGGGCGATCGTCCAAAATATCACAGGCTCCCAAGGCATGTTTCACACCAAGCTAATGCTTGAGTACGGTACCAAGATTGTGGGAGGCGCCACTCCCGGCAAGGGCGGCGCGCAGGTCGAAGGTGTCCCAGTCTTCGATACAGTGAAGGAAGCAGTATCGAGGACAGGAGCTAATGCGTCAATAATTTTCGTTCCAGCTCCCTTTGCTCGCGATGCCACGCTTGAGGCGATCTCAAACGGACTGAATCCGATCGTTGTAATCACTGAAGGAATCCCGATTAGAGATGCGATAGATATCATGGCTCAAGCGAAAGAGAGAGATTGTGTCATAATTGGTCCTAACACCCCAGGCATTATCGCGCCAAGCGGGTGCAAACTCGGCATAATGCCGTCGCACGTGTTCAAAGAAGGAGAAGTTGGCCTGGCCTCCCGAAGCGGAACCTTGACCTACGAAATTGCCGCAAGCCTCAGCAGAGCTGGCCTTGGGCAATCCACCTGCCTCGGACTCGGTGGTGACCCGATCGTGGGTCTCAGTTTTGTGGACATCTTGGAGATGTTCAGAAAGGATCCGCAGACGAAATCAGTCGCACTAGTTGGAGAAATTGGTGGCAACGCTGAGGAATTGGCCGCGCAGTATATCATAGACACCAAATACCCGAAACCTGTGGTTGCCTACATTGCCGGCAGATCGGCTCCACCGGGAAAACGCATGGGTCACGCGGGAGCAATAATAATGGGTAGAAGCGGGACTGCAGAGTCTAAGATCGACGCCCTGAAGAATGCGGGGGTGCGAATGGCTCTCAAACCAGGAGAGATCGCCACACTACTCGCGAAAAAATGACGAGGTACGGCAAATGACACTGGATCGCTTGGGTGATTGGAGGAGAACGCACTACTCCGGCCAACTTACCCCGGAGCAAGATGGCCAAGAGGTCACTCTGTTCGGTTGGGTCGAGGACATACGTGACCTTGGCAATCTCACTTTTCTTACCCTGCGCGACCGAGAAGGCATAGTCCAGATCACGATTTTCAAGAAGAATGCTTCACCCAACGTATTGGACAGGCTAGCATCAATTGGCAAGCAATACGCAATAGGCGTGCGAGGAAAGGTCAAGGCTCGAAAAGAGGCTCCCCGCGGCGTCGAAGTTGCTCCCAATGATATGAAGATCCTTGGCGATGTTGTATATCCACTCCCCTTGGATCCCACGGGTCGGGTTCCCGCTGATATTGATGTTCGACTTGACGCTCGAGTGATGGACCTCAGGAGAAGCGCTTCACGAGCGATCTTCAAGATACGCCACGAGATCCTACGTGCCGCAAGAGAGTTTCTCATCAGCGACGATTTCATGGAGATTCAAACGCCCAGATTGATCGGTTCAGCTACTGAGGGAGGAGCCGCACTTTTCTCACTGGACTACTTCGGCCAGAAAGCATACTTGGCTCAGAGCCCCCAACTGTACAAAGAACAGTTGACATCGGTCTTCGAGAAGGTCTTCGAGATCGGACCTTTCTTCCGAGCTGAGCAATCGCGCACGAGGAGACACATAAGCGAATTCACATCTCTGGACGTAGAATGTGCTTTCATGAACCAAAAGGGCGTTCTTGAGATTCTCGAACGTCTCGTTCACGAAGTATACACTGCGATTGCTGGCCGTTGCTCAAGAGAACTCGAAACGCTGAACGTGCGCTTTGAGGTGCCGACACTACCCTTCAGACGCCTCACCTACGATGAGATCATAGGTGCGCTTTCGAGGGAAGGTGTCGAGATCAAGTGGGGAGAAGATATTCCGACAGCCGCCGAGAAGAAACTTGGCGATCTCTATCCGGGATACTACTTCCTAACGGACTGGCCATCAGCGACTAAGCCATTCTATATTTCACCGCGAGAGGATGATAGCAAGTACTCTGATTCGTTTGACATGATGTGCGGCGCACTCGAGCTTGCCTCAGGTGGAACCCGAGTTCACGAATATTCCGTGTTGCTCAGGAGATTAGGCGAACAGGGCCTTGACCCAGAAGGTTTCAAGGATCATCTCGCCGTTTTCCGCATGGGCCTCGCCCCTCACGCTGGATGGGCAATCGGTCTCGACAGGCTCGTGATGCTCATGACAGGCGCCGATAACATCAGAGAATGCATCTTCTACCCAAGAGACCGAGACCGACTACGACCCTAGACTTATCCAGCAAGGCTCAATTCGCAATAACAAATCGGACAGGCACGTTAAGTGACAAAATGATAGCGCCCTGCTGACGTTTCTTGGCGGCCATTATTCGATCGAGTGGTCGGCAATGACTACTGAGAATATTCATTGAGAGTGGAGAAGTGTATCGCGGAAAGTGTATATACATGACGTAGGATAAACCTTAATTATCTATTACAGAGTGTTATGTATAGGGTTACACGACCTTGCCTCGTAAACCACGTTTAGACAAGATCCAATCCTCGAAAGTATTCCAGCTTTGGCTTAGGGGCCTCAAGACTCACACTCGTAGCTCCTATGGTGCTTATCTCGCCAAACTCCTTGTGGCCGCAGATCTAACGCCTGAGCAGGTTCTAGAGGAAGCAGAGAAGAATCTCGGTGTTCTATGGCGTAGGGTCAAACCGCAATCGAACACGATACAATCAGAAAGAGGCCGTCGTACGG
>CAYGWT010000057.1:0-1678 GCA_964353625.1 uncultured Candidatus Bathyarchaeia archaeon
ACGCGGACAACAGGAGAACCAAGATAAGAAAATTTGTAAAATGTTTGTAACGACTTATGGACCCTATTTCAAACATAAGCGCAGATTAAGCGACAATCGACAAATTGTCAACAAGTCGTTTGAACTCAGTAGTGTCCCAACGTTACAGATGTAAATTCAATTGGTTATCGTCATAGGGTGTATCGTTTTCGTAGTCAGCAGCGGATAACACCTGCAAAATGGGCGTTTTCTCGAATAGTGACACACTGAGAATTTGTAGAATTGAGTAAAGGCTGCGATCGAGCTTTAGACGTTTCTTGACGATGGCCACGAGTACGTATATGGAGATGGCAATCCATATCTGAGTCTTTACTGCATTCTCGGTAGTGCCATAGAATGCCTTGATCCGCAGGTGTTGTTTGATCCATTTGAAGAACAGTTCCACTTGCCAGCGACACTTGTAAAGCTGCGCAATGGTTATTGCGGGCAGATCGAAGTTGTTGGTCAGAAACACGAGGCGTTTCTTGGTCTTCTTGTCGAAGTAACGGATGCGGCGGAGTTTCTCCGGGTAGTCCTTCAACGGATAGAAACCAGCGACCATGATGATCTGGTCTGCGCGCACGCCGGTTGACTTGTCCACGGGCTGCGAATACAGCCGCTTGAAGACGAAGTTGCTCTTTGCCCGGGTTAGGAAGAACGCCCGTGACTGATGAATCCGGTAGAGTCGAGCAAAATCCACATAGCCTCTGTCGAAGATGTAGATAGCGCCGGCTTCGAAGAGCAGATCGTCCAGGATGTTGACATCGTGGATTTTGGCCGGTGTAATGCGGATAATCACGGGGATATTGCCTTGGAGATCCAGCAACGTATGCAGCTTGATCCCGGCTTTCCCCTTGCGGAACTTGGCCCACGGAAATACCGAGAGGCAAAGATCGAGAATCGTTGAGTCGAAGGCATACACGGTCTGGTCCAGTTCCAGGCCGAAGTCCTCTTCGGCGTACAGCTCTCTGGCGATCTTGATCAGCACCTGGGCGAAGTCGGCGTAGATCCTCCAATCGCGCGTCTCGTTGGCGTGCGCAATGGTATTTCTGGAGACTTTGCTCCGGATGCCCATGTGATAGAGCTTCGGCCTGGCACCACGAAGGCAGGCTTCGATGTCCCTGAGGCTTTCTCGGTACGTAAGCTGAGCGAAAGCCATGCAAAGGAACTGGTCCAGGCAGGTGAAAGAGAGCACCTTGTAGTTGCCGTCGTACCGATCCACGCATTTCCGGAATTCGTAGGAGGGGAAGAACTCCATTAGTTGAGCAAAGACGGTTCTGCCGATATTCATAGCTGTCCAACTCCTTCCGCGGGGGTGCGGAAGTATGGCCTATCGGCAGGAAATATTTCAAATCGATAAATTGCATTTTGAGGTAAATCTCTTTACTTGATGAGCAGTTAGAACGTTTTACGAAATCAACGTTGGGACACTACTGGAATCGGATAAACTCTTGATGCCGATGGCGCGGCAGGCAATCGCCGATAATCCTACCGTCGAGCATGCTGAGGGCCGCAAATCACGTTGTTGTGCCATTGCGTTTGTAATCGTGCGTCATGGTCCCGCAACGGCCCTTTTTCATTGGTAAACCCGGCTGTGTCCGATCGAGAGTTTGAATCTGACTCTTTTCGTCGACACAGAGTACCAGCGACTTGTCCGGAG
>CAYGWT010000058.1:0-4061 GCA_964353625.1 uncultured Candidatus Bathyarchaeia archaeon
CTTCGCAAGCCATTTTAGATGGTAAATCAGAGAACCTAGTCTTCATGTCATGCAAGAACTGTGGAAAGCCGACACGTTACAGTTTCTATAAGAACCAGTGGGTTTGCGATAGGTGCCAAACCTCGCAAGATGGGCCAGCCCCAATCTACTCTGGCGACGATCATGAGGGCGAAGTAGCCAAGATACTCCGCTCGTTCACACGTCATAAAGAGTGAACCCATTCAAGATGAGCGCTCTGCAGGGCGCCGTCAATGTGACAGTGATTGAACGACTTTCTGCCCAACATCAAGTGTACTATTGTACGTTATCGTGCTGTTTTTGGTGAGGCCACAGCCTTTTCCATTACCTTCTTGATTGATAACATCCCAATAGTGCGCCGCCAGTTAACAGGTTAGTTGATGAGCCGACAACTTAACAGAATCTGTTCTTCTATTGTATGTGAGTCAAGGTGCTCGCTGCGTGAAGACTTGAATCACGTTTATACCGTTCCCTGCAGCTACCGGCACCCTCACAAGAAGTGAACCCAAAAGCAAGGTAACACCACACATAGAACCGAACGAGAAAGACCCTTCAAGACACCCTGAAACTATCAAATAGTCATGGTTTACCCGAACTGAAGGGTTTGCTAGCTGACCCGGAAGGTCTCATGGATGATCAAGGGCATAGCTCTGGCGAATTTCATGTCGTACGAAAACGCGTACGTCCCCCTAGAGTCAGGGCTGAACTTGATCTGCGGACCTAATGGAGCGGGAAAATCCTCTATACTCCTCGCAATATCAGTAGTACTGGGTCAAACCTACACGGAACGTGCCCGCCGGCTGAGCGATCTGATAAGATGGCACGCAGACGAGGCGCGGATCACCCTTCAGCTCGACAATCGCCCTAGAGAAGGGGGCAAGCCATTTTCTCGTTACCATGTCGACACGGTCAGTGTAACACGCATCCTAAGGCGAAACGGAAGCTATCAGTACCTAGTTCAGGGCCATCCGGTAACGAAAAATGAAGTCACGAGCGCCCTTACACGTTATGGGTTGAACCCCGATAACATCCTCGTCATCATGCATCAAATGATGGTTGGAAGGTTTGCTACCATCTCTCCGATGGAGAAGCTCAAGATGCTCGAAGAGGCAGTTGGATTTCAATCCTACCGATCTAACGTCCTCGAGGCACAGGAACGTCTGACGAAGGTTGCAGGAGAAGAAGAATCCCTTGCTCAAGTGCTGGAGTCCACAAAGGAGACCCACGAGTACTGGCGAAGAGAACACGAACGATTCCTCATGAAGAAGACATTGGACAGCAAACTAGGTGAACTGAAGAGAGAGATGGCTTGGGCGCGAATTCAGAAACGAGAAGAGGCGCTGCTTCGTATCCAAGATAAGATTGAATCGCGTACCAGAATGATTGAGAACGCTGACCAGAAGCGCCTCGAGGCAGATGAATCTCTCAAGCGGAGCCAAGAGAGATATGACGAGCATCTGAAAGATAGATTCGAGCTGTATGAGACGTATCTTGAACTAGTTCGTCACGACGCCACCGCGGCATCCACTCTACAATGGCTCCAGAGATTCGCAGAAGAAACTCGGAAACGCCTCTTCCAGGCCCCGGATGACCCGAACACGGACCAGTCAAACGTGCAGATTGATCGTCCCGGTCAAGCCATAGGGATACCGCCCGCAATGAGGGAGTGGCTCGATGACTTAGGTCGAATCCAAAGAGATACAAAAAAGGAGCTCGGCCGGACTCGTGAAAGGCTTCAATCAGAGGAGGTCGCACTTCATGACATTGACGTGCGTGTTGAGGCCGAACTTGCTCGCCTGATAGACGCGAGGGTCGATACTCAAGTTCTTGGCTTCAAGAGGAAACTTCTCAACGAAGATCTTGCAGACCTCGAAACCCAACGAAGGATGCTGGAGGAAGAGATTGAACCGCTTCGAGCAAATGCTGGGCAGATGGGTTCACGATTCGAGAATCCTAGAAAGATCACTGACATAATGATGGATATCAGTGCTGCTGAGGAACAGCTTCGACCGCTTGCTCATCTCTCCGAGGACGTGGAGAAGATGTACAGCTCGTACGCCACTATGCACGAGGACCTCCGCGGGAAAGCGGAACAGCTAACGCGTAATAGGCAGGAGGTCATCGCAGAGGTCGAGAAGCGGCTTGAACGATGGAGAAACGTCGTATCCACGTTCCTCGATTCCCTTGAAACCCGCTATAATGAGATACTCCAAGAAGTCGGAGCGACTGGCGAGCTGAAGCTCAGCGTCGGAAAGAACGTCGACCAAACGGGACTTGACATCATGGTAGGATTCAAGGGCGCGCCACCCACTCGACTCGACTCCCTAACCCAAAGCGGAGGCGAGAGAAGCATCGCGCTCATGGCTTTCCTGCTCACATTGCAGCATCATATCGCTTCTCCCTTTAGGGCCATTGACGAGTTTGACGTTCACCTGGATCCGAAGAATAGAGAGGTCATCTCCAGACTCATTGTTGCTAGCGCAAACGAGTTGGGAGAAACACAATACCTCGCCATAACTCCTGGACAGGTGAACGTTCCTGACACCGATGTTCACGTGGTCGTGGTTCAGAACATCGAAGGGAGTTCCATTGTGTCGCAGGTGAAGTAGACGACATCCTCCGACCAGAAATCGGAACGGGTGAGATTACCATCCGGAAGAAAGGATCTTCGTGAACTGATCCAGACATGTGAAGCCATTAGAAAGCGAAAATTCAACCCGTTCTTCTTGGACGTTGGCCTGGCAGTTGACACACTGCGCAAGTATTTCCCATTCTGGGACTCGCTAGATGATAACTGCTTAGACGCGGAGACGATCAGGGATTTGGCGGAGGTCCTTGACCTTCAGAAGAGTCAGCTCCGATATCAGTCGAGCTCGCTCTACACGAGTCCTGAGATGTTGGAGAGGAAGTTACGTTCGCTGTCCACCAAGCGACTGGGCGAGATCTTTCTGAAATCTTGGCATCCAATCGTAGAGAGAGAGCAGCTTACACTTGACGCCATCCGTGAAGGACTCTCCTACTGGAATCAGCTACTCTCCTACGAGGAGAGAAGGAAGAGACTCACCTTAGGAAGAGCGATTCCACCGAAAACGGCCGACACTGACTCGCTTCTCAAGTCCGGTATTCTGACCCGTGAGGAATTCGCGAGAAACCTCCGAGGGTTATGGGAAGAACTTCGGGCACAGACTAGCGACGTTGGGCCTATTGATTACTGGTCGTTCGTTCGACGCGACACATACCAAGAAACCGTTCACCGAGCATATTATGTGAGTTTTCTGCTCACCTACGGCTTCGCCCGAATGCTGCGCGATACCAAGGAAATCAAACTAATGTCACTTGCTACGCCAACCGAGAGGACTGCCGCCGGATTAGTGAGCTTCCCTATTGCAATATCCAAGGAAGAGAACGTTCAGGCATCACCAAGATCGCTCCGTGGAAATGGATGAGGCACCATGGAACAAACCGGCGATGAAAAGCGCTTCTACAGTGACAAGTTGAAGCATGCAATTCACCTTTTGCTATTCAAGCGAGGTAAGATGCCTGGAGCCAAGGAATGGGAATTGAAAGCCAGCATTGGCAAGAACTACAAAGAAGTTCTCAAACAGGTCGATACTCTTCTGGCTGAGCTTGATCTCGAAGTCAAGCGTGTCGAGCCTCAGCAGTCACAGGCACGGCAATTTGGGGAAACCCCGCAGGCAGAATACGAGGAGGACGCCCGATACTTAGTCACTCTGAGAGGAACACTCACGCCCAAAGAAGCACGGCTCTCTGGATGGCGAATCGACAACCTCGCTGCATTGACCGTCGCGATCGCGTATGTCGTGACCAAACAGGGCAAGGCTCCGCGCGAAGAGGTGGAGAAGCTCATAGCGGAGAAGGCTGGAAGATGGAAGACGCTTACGCTTCTTGACGCTTTCATTCGAAACGGGTATTTGAAGGAGGATGAAGTGGGGTCTTTGTCACTCGGTTGGCGCGCAAATTCTGAAGTGAACCTTAGAGACCTAATGACCTTCCTTGCGGAAACGGGGCGCTAGAACTTTTTT
>CAYGWT010000059.1:0-2751 GCA_964353625.1 uncultured Candidatus Bathyarchaeia archaeon
CTCATGCCTAACCGGGTATCGTAGCCTGCATTGGCTCTGGAGGGGTCAATGGTGCATTGCAATGGGGACAGAATCGTTTCCGTAAGCCGTTCGTCTTGATGTAGTCGTGGACGCTCTTTGTGAGCTCAGTGAAACTTACAAGTGTGCCCCTCGGGCGTTCAGATAGCATGGGAAGCACATCATCCGTAATGATGCTTGGTTCAGTCAACGGATTCCGCTTGTTCACAGAGACTTACCTCGATCAGCGTACAGGCGTTAGCGATCATTTGAGAGTTCAGTATATGATCACTGTCAACGATGGGCTGTCGAAAGCGTCTGTTTAGGCAGTTTTGGTTCTTAAGCGCGCCGCACATGATCCTAGCCACACTCCGGTCTAGTTGACATGATACCGTGACATTGTAGAATTCAAACTGTCTGGCAAGATGCGTCAGAATCACCAGGACTAGATCATCCAAACGTGCAAAGCTGACTTCAAGGTGCAACAACGGACGTTTCGAAGAAATCCTCGCATTGCTAGACCGCCTCGTGGGTTGAGAAGTTCCGAGGAGCCCATGGACTTGTAATATAGGGACCTTATGAGCTTCTTCCGCATCGTTTCTGTCAGCTCCAACGGTGCAAGAGATGGCAAATCTGGAAAACCCACAAGGCCTTTTTGTCACAGCAGATAATGCGTCGATGTTCGCTGACCTCTACGAGCTCACCATGGCTGCAGCATACTTCGAGAACCAAATCCCAGGAGAGGCAGGTTTCGAACTATTCGTAAGACATCTTCCGAAGAACTTCTCATACATTGTCGCTGCAGGACTAGAACAGGCTCTCGACTACATTCTCAAGCTCAGCTTCTCGGACAAGCAGATAGATTTCCTTAGAGAACATCCATCTTTTCATCACGTTGGGCAGAAATTCTTCGAATACTTGAGAGAGTTCAAGTTCAAAGGCGACGCTTGGGCGGTTCCCGAAGGAACCATCGTCTTCCCAGGCGAACCACTCTTCCAAGTCGCGGGGAACATCATCGAAGCACAAATTGTTGAGACGTACTTGCTAGCCACGATCAATTTCCAGACTCTAATCGCTAGCAAAGCATCTAGGATCGTTGAGGCCGCTGCGGGCCGAGACATCATTGAATTCGGTTCAAGGCGGGCCCATGGGCCTCAGGCGGCACTGCTAGCAGCAAGAGCGTCGTACATTGGCGGTTGCGTCGGGACGTCTAACCTGTTGGCCGGATATGAGTTGGGCATACCGACTTACGGGACAATGGCACATTCGTTCATAATGACGTTTGACTCAGAGCGCGAAGCGTTCCTTGCCTACAATAAGACTTTCCCGGACAACATGGCGTTGCTGATAGACACTTACGACACGCTTGAAGGGGCAAAGACGGCTGCTAGTCTCGGGGTCTCCCCAACGCTTGTACGCTTGGACAGCGGCGATCTCCTTGACCTGAGTGTTAGGGTCAGACGCATCCTCGATGAAGCGGGACATAGGAGCACGAAGATCTTTGCAAGTGGAGATCTGAACGAGTACAAAATCCGCGATTTGGTTTCCAAAGGCGCACCGATCGACTCTTTCGGTGTGGGAACGGAGCTGGTTACATCAAGAGATGATCCTGCTTTGCCGGGCATCTATAAGTTAGTCGAACGCCGTCTAGGGTCACAGACCATTCCTAGGGTCAAGCTGAGTCCGGCCAAAGTCACGATCCCAGAACTCAAGCAGGTGTTTCGGGCGTACAACAGCTCAGGCCTAATCGAACAAGACATTGTCGCAATAAGTGACGAGCACTTCCAAAACGCCACCACTCACCCACTGCTCACGAGAGTGATCGACAAGGGACGGATAGTGTACCACTTCCCATCCCTGTCGGAAGCTCGCGAGTTCGGACGAAAACAGATGCAGATCCTTCCACGAGAGTTCAGAGATCCAACAGTCGTTGCCGAGGCACCAGTGCGATTGAGCCCTAACCTCTCTGCCTTGTGTGAGAAACTTTACCACGGAATAGCCTAAGCACTATTGAGTAGGGACCTCAGCCAAGTGCCAAGCGGCATCAGTCGATCAGGGAACCCACTCTATCGGAATGGGGCTCAAAGCTGAACACTTAAGTGAGGTTCTTAGCATCCAACGCGTGTCAGCAAAACCGGACGATTCGTGATCGCGATGACTTTTCTCGCCAGCATAAGTAATTACATTGAGGTGACAAAACCCAAGACTGTTGCCTTATTGGTTTTCACTTCCGTTGCGACCACGGCAATAGCAGCGCTTTCTACAAAATGGTTCGTGCCATCCGTAATACTGGCAGGCTTGATTGCGATAACCGCCACCTCGGCCGGATGCAATACTGTGACATGCTACATCGACAGGGACATCGACAAGATCATGCGCCGAACGAGTCACAGACCGATTCCCACGGACCGTATCGAGCCCGCAGAGCGTGCACTGGTCTGGGGCCTCGGCTTGATAGCGTTGGGGCTTGTGATCGGTTTGTGGATCAATCTTGTTTCTTTCATGATTCTGGTTCTTGGTGTGCTTGATAATGTCGTTGTGTATAGTCTTTGGCTGAAGAGAAGAAGCTCACTCAACATAATCCTGGGGGGCTTCAGCGGAGGATTGCCAGCAATGTTCGGATGGAGCATGATCACTGGAACAGTCAGTCTCCTGCCAATACTGCTTGCCGCACTAGTGGTGTTATGGATTCCCAGTCACATTTGGAGTCTCGCAATTCTCAGCAAGGAAGACTACGCTCTAGCAGGCGTACCT
>CAYGWT010000060.1:0-2135 GCA_964353625.1 uncultured Candidatus Bathyarchaeia archaeon
CTCTGCATAGTCGCCCACGTGCATACGTGTAATACATCGGATACAAATTAACCTATTGAAGATAGAAACCGAGCTAACACAAACCTCCGAAGTTCATTCGAGGATCACGGACAAGAGTATTGAACTCGTCAACTTGCTCGCTCTCTCCACGATTGAAGTCGGGAGACTCATGCTTCCACTCTGCTCTTCTCTTGTGTGGGCATTCCGTTGTCGTGGCTCTACCCGCGTTCGTCGCAGTGTTGAAGCATAGGCCAGAACAATAGTTTGACAGCGTGCTCGCCGCAGCATACAGTCAGATTCGCTGCACCAATCACATCCCTATGCGCCTCTGGAGCACAATCCAAGCGTACTCGCTTACTCTGTCTGAAGACAAGAGTCTGCACTCGCCCAGTCATCGTCAATCTATTCAACCAGCTGGCGCCATTACCAGTTGTTGGTCCTGTACTAATCATTGGCTAGCCCAACCAGTGCCTCCCACGGCAATACCCTAGATCTATTGAAAACTATTCTGACGCCACATTCATGATAAGCGTAGACGCTCTATTGTGTCAAATGCCAAGAAGGAACCGGTTACGGACAAGCATGCCATCAATCCAATGTTGATCCAAACCCTGTTGAATCCAAAAGGAGGAAGAGCCTCAGCACGAAGCACCTGATAGACAAAGAACTGCAGGAATCCGAAGATAGAAGCGACGAATGCTCCCGCCAACGTAGCCACAATGGCGGTCTGTGTTCCCTGTGAGAACTCCTTTGCCAGTTGGGCAGTCATGAACGTACTGATTATCCACGGAACCGCTATCAGAACCACTCCGACAACGTACCACTTGTAGCTCCAAAGCCAACGAAGGCTTAGCATGTTGCTGATGCTCACTTCTGTGATGTCTGAGAGGCGAGATTTGAGGAGTGTCAGTGATATGCTCAGTAGCTGCACGGTCAAAGAATAGAGTAGCAAGAACAATAGCGGCCTATTCATGGACACTCGACGCCACCAGATCGAAGATGCACCTAATTACCATAACTTCTCCTCCAATCCTTGCAGGTGAAAGCACAAGCCTCAGGAGCCGACCGTCACGTGTGGGACACTCAGACTCAGCTGGGGCTACTTGCTGTGGGCATCGTAGTCTGGACTCTTGTAGAAGGTTGCAGGATGGCTAGACTGTCTCATGCAAGTTCTCAAAACGAGCAATTTTGACTGAGCAAGATCACATGACTCTCTCGAGAATCTCTTCGATTGAATACGCGCCTGTGGCAATGCGCTTCCTGCTCGTGGCAAACAGATGGATGCCGGGAGCATAGTGAAGAAGTTCCTGACACTGTTCTACACACCATTGTATTCCAACTTCTTCCACAGCTTCTCTGTCGCCTCGACATGTCTTGACTCGCCTCCACAGTTCTTCTGGAACGGATGCTCCGAAACGTGATGGAAAAGTCTCAATCTGCTCTATGCTGTTGAGAGGCCTGAGTCCAGGGAGTATAGGAACATTTATCGCAGATCTTTTCGCCTTCTCGAGAAAGTTCCGGTAGTAGCGATTGTCAAAGAACATTTGGGTGACAAGATACTCGGCGCCTGCTTCTACTTTGATCTTGCACCAGTGCAACTCGTCCTCTACAATCTCATCAAATGAGTCGAATCGTCGTCTGCATTCTGGATGCCCCTCTGGATAACAGGCTGCTCCAATACAGAAGTCAACAGGGTCTCCTTCTTCTGCGCTGAGATAGGATCCTTTTCTAAGGCCAACGATCTGTTCTATGAGCCCGTTCGCGTGCGGGTACGCTGCAACCGGGTGCCTCTCCGCATCTGAACGCTTGGACACGTCTCCAGCCAACGCCAACACGTTCTGCATGTTCAGATAGGCGAGGTCAACAAGGTGCCCCTCCACATCGTACTTTGTGAAGCTCGTGCAGATTACATGCGGCACCGCCTCAATTCTCGCGGACGCATACCTCGTCTGGATCGCGCCAGCGATCCCGACAGTTCCTGGACGTTTTCTCCGCGATACAGGAAATTGACGGTTATCGTATTCCGCGTAGTGCAGTATCTCTTCTGCGTGGTAGGTTATGTTGACGAATCTTATCCCTTTCCGGACGATTGGGTCGAGAAATTCGTAGAGTTCGTTTATCTTTCCGCCAGTAAG
>CAYGWT010000061.1:0-2995 GCA_964353625.1 uncultured Candidatus Bathyarchaeia archaeon
TACTGAGCACGCCAGTTCTTCATCCTCTCCAGTGCTTCTTGGATGTTGCGTTGAGAGGTCGCGAACGACAGCCTCAAGTGACCTTCTCCTGCTTCGCCAAATGCGCTGCCTGGGATGGTTGCCAACTTCGCCTGTTCCAAAAGTTCGTCAGCGATCCTTGCAGAGGGCAGTCCCAGTTCGCTCACAGTGGGGAACGCATAGAAAGTCCCTCTCGGGGGAGTGCAATGGAAGCCACCAATCTCATTCAGGCCTTTCACGATGAGATCTCGTCGCTGACTGTACTCCTCAACCATCTCTCTGACGCAGTCTTGAGGCCCTGAAAGAGCTTCTAACGCGGCCTTCTGTGCAGGTGCGGGGGCGCAAGACACCATGTATCCATGCATCTTTCTAATGCCATTTGTGATGGTCTCGTTGGCAACGGTGTAGCCGATGCGCCAACCTGTCATCGCGTACGTCTTGGAAAAAGAGTTCACCGTTATCGAGCAGTCTTTGAACTCAGGTCTTGAAGCGATACTGAAATGCCTGTTCTTGTCAAAGACCAACTTCTCATACACCTCATCCGACAGAACTAGAAGGCCGTGTTGTTTAGCCAGTTCGGCGAGTTCCAAGAAACAGTCACGCGAGTACATCGCACCCGTGGGGTTGTTAGGCGAATTGACTATGATCATTTTCGTCTTGTCAGTAATGCGATGAATCAGGTCCACGCTTCTTGGTTCAAAGTCCGGACCACGCAAGGAAACAGGTACAGGCACACCTTCGGCGAGCTGGATAACCCCGACATATGAAGGCCAAGAAGGCTGGAGGACTATCACTTCATCGCCCGGGTTGATGGTCGCTTGAATAGCCGCAAATATCGCGCCATATCCGCCTGCAGTGACCGTGATCTCGGTTCTTGCGTTTGCTTCAATCCCGTTTTCTTCGAGAAGTCTTCGCGATATCTCCTCGCGCAGTTGCAGCAAACCCGCGCCGTGAGTGTAGTGTGTATAACCTTCATGTAGGGCTCGGGTGCCGGCCTCAACTATATGTTCCGGTGTTGGAAAGTCTGGCTCTCCTACGTGAAGGCCAATTATGTCAGGTCTTGTCTCAGCAAGATCAATTATCTTACGTATCGGTGAAGGTTCGATCGACTGGACTCGCTTCGAAACACTCAAGCTACTGCCCCGCTCAACAAGCCAAGAATCCATAGAAAACTATTTCGCATTTTGCATAAGCGTAGCTTACCGATATGTGAGCTGGTCATTCGAGATGTTCGCGAATCTCATCATAGAGGAATTTAGAACTGAGGGTTTGCCCAAGTTTCTCCGCCATCTCCTCGACCGTGATGCGGTTTCCCTCTCTCCACAATTCCTTCAACAACGATCCGGATCCTGGATTGGTAAACCATTCGTCGCCGAACTCTTCAACAAGGTATTTTCGGAGCTGGGCTTCAGCGATCCAAGATCGAAGATACTCTGCGCAGTAGAAACCGTCATCCACGCTGATGAGGTAGTTCACTGGATTGTAGCGGACTTGCAGTGCTAGTTCGTGCAGTTCCTGGTATAGCTTATCCTTGTTTTGGAAGCTTTCCGTATGTAGACGAAGTTCATACTCTAGCTTTGCGGTGTACAGTCTCGTTACATAGAGTTTCGAGAAGTATGCAAAGCGGAGCAATTCGTCCGGCGCATCTATTCCTACAATTCTTTGCAGCCACTTCGCGTTCAGGGTTAGATTCTCAAAAAGAGAAGAATAGGTCTCGGTAAGAGACTTTTCATCTGAGAGACGAAACACGAATGGCATCTCGGCGGGCGTGTTGGCGCCATGAAGTGCATGTCCCGCCTCGTGAAGGATTGTCTCATAATCGTACCGCCCTCCTATCGGCATCGCGCCGAGGATGATCTTCTTTGGAACATCGAGCGGGAAGCATGCCGCCCGCGGGTCCTTGTTGGGGCGCTCTTCAAGATCAAGTAGGATACTCGGATGCTTCTCAAGCTGCAAGTCCATTCCATCAAGTGTCTTTTGAAGCGCTATGACTGCTCCGCCTCTGGGAAAGTAGGCATCAAATCGCTTTCCACGGTGCAGGTAAAGGATGTCGTGTCTGTCAGCGTCTTTTGGTTCAACGCGAATCGACTTTAGTGCTAGCTGAAGCTGTTCAGCATAGAGTGAATCTGCTGTCTTGAGATGAGTTATCAGCTCGTCGGACAGCCTTTCGTAGTCGATGCTCTTGATCTCCGAAAAGAGGCTGGCGTAGTTCGTGTAGCCCTGTGCCTTCGCGGCTTCGTGAAGTTTCGTCAGCCTCTCTTCGAGGATAGGGTTGAAAGTGCCAACAGCTGACTCGGCGAGCTTGTGAATCCTCCCGCGTCGCTCTCTATCATCCTCATTCATCACAATCGGCTGAGTCGATCGCCACGGAAGAGCCTTGCCATCAATGGTGATCGTTGTTCGGGTCTCCAGGGTAGTCGCTTTATCGGTTAGCTCGGTGACCTGCCGATCCAAGTGTGTGCCTAACAGACTTCCGAACAGAAGGTTGAACCGCCTGTAGTCATCGCCCGACGAGGCTTCGCGCGCCCTCTTGACCACTGCCATGTTATCAGGAGTGAACAGTTGACTATGCTTCTCGAAGATTCTTGATATGTTAAGCTCTTCTTTGAGCCCTGCCCAGTTCTGATAGTACTCGTTAGTGGCCTCCTTCACGAATCCCTCGTAGTCTCGTTCAAGCTGCGATATGTCCATCGACGCAACCGCGGGAGTCACCACTTTGTGCGGGACTATTAAGTCTGGAGATAATGATGCCATTGATCAGGCTCTTCGTTCTTAGCGTGGAGTGATCCAACAAACCATCCGTAATATGACAAGTCCGTAATGTACAGTGCAGATCCTCGAGACACAGTTGCGCGAATCTAAGTGTTGTGTTATCCGCGCCGGAACTTGTCAGTAAGTGATTTCAGTTCACCGCTTTCATAGACCTGAATCTTGGTCTCAAGCCTCACATCCATACCCAGACTCCGGAAGAGCCACA